>JANYFX010000516.1 GCA_025359585.1 Rhizobacter sp.
GCCAACCTGAAGGCCGCCACCGGCGGCGGCAAGTACACGGTGAACGGCGCCGACAGCAAGAACTGGACGGAGCTGATCGCAGCGGCGGCCGGCACGGCGGCGCCCTGCCCCGCGCAGACCGGCCTGCAGTCGAGCGGCCCGCTCGCGGGCTTCGCCGAAGCCACGGCCAACCACGCCGGCTGCTACGGATATGCGCAGGGCGGCGCGCGCGTCACGAACCCGGTCGGGCCGGGCAACAAGGCGCTGATCGCCCTCGGTGACACGAGCGGTTATGTGGGCCAGCTCACCGACCCGGTGATCAACCAGATCAACCGCCACCTCGCCACCACGGCCGGCGGCACCTTCAGCGGCACCGAACTCGTGACGATGCTGGCGGGCGGCAACGATGTGTTCATCAACCTCGCGACCTTCGCCGCCACCGTGGGCGCGGGTGGCGACGCCACCGTGGCCGGCGGCGCTGCCGTCACGGCCATGGGCACGGCGGGTGCCGAACTCGCGGGCTACATCAAGGCGCTGATCGTCGCCAAGGGTGCGAAACACATCGTCGTTGTGACCTTGCCCGACGTGAGCCAGACACCCTTCGGCTACAGCCAGCCGGTCAGCGTGCAAGGCCTGATCAACACGATGGCGACGACCTTCAACTCGCAGCTCACCAGCGGCCTGGCGGGCACGAGCGGCGTGCTGATCGTGGACGCGTACACCCAGGGCCGGCTGCAGACCGCAAGCCCGGTGCAGTACGGTGTGACCAACAACACCGTGCCCGCCTGCGACCTGACCAAGACCGTGTTCGCCAGCTCGCTGGTGTGCTCGGCCACGACGCTGATCGCCGGCGACGTGTCGCACTACGCTTTCGCCGACTCGGTGCACCCGAGCCCCTACGCGTACCGCCTGCTGGCGCAGTACGTGACCGACCAGATGCTCAAGGCCGGCTGGCTTTGAAGCCCGCGAACGAACGAACGGAAGGCACCTTCATGAAACAAACATTCAGCAAGTTCGCACTCGCTGCCCTGACCCTCGCTGCGAGCGGCGTCGCGTCGGCCCAGTCGGCTGGCACCTGGCTCGTCAAGGCCGGGGTCAACCAGATCACACCCCACGTCAGCAGCGGCGACCTGTCGGCGCCCAGCATCCCGGGCACGAAGATCGACGTGAAAAGCGCCACCTCGGCGATCTTCACGCTGGGCTACATGGTGACCGACGAGGTCTCGGTCGAGTTCTACGCCGGTCTGCCGTACAAACACGAAGTGGTGGGCGACGGCAGCATCAAGGGCGTGGGCAAGCTCGGCACGATCAAGCAGGTCTCGCCGACCTTGTTCGCGCAATACCGTTTCATGGAAGCGAGCGCGGCGTTTCGCCCCTATCTCGGGCTCGGGCTCACCTATGCGCACTTCTACGGCGGCGAAGGCTCGGGCACGCTGACCTCGCTGACCAACCCGGGCGGCTCGCCGACACGCTTGTCGGCCAGCTCGGCCTTCGGCCTGTCGCCACAGATCGGTGCCACGCTCGCGCTGGGTGAAAGCTGGTTCCTCGATGCGTCGGTCATCAAAACCTTCATCAAGAACAAGAACACGCTGTCGACGGGCCAGACCATCAACACCAAGCTCGACCCCTTGTCGACCAGCCTCTCGGTAGGCTACCGGTTCTGAGGCCGCCGGGCCTTTCGGCCGCCGGGCTCAGAACGGGTTGTTCAGCGCTCTTGTGACGGCCAGCGAACCCAGGCTGACCTGACCGCCGGCGCTCAGGTGCGTGGCGTCGGCCCAGAGCCAGGTGATGCCGTCGGCTGCAGTGGGCGTGGCTGGCGGCGGCACGGCGGCGCCGTCGGTGCCCAGGGTCAGGGTGGTGCACGCCGGCAGCGGTGCGGTGGGCAAACACGCGGCCAGCGTGGTGTTGACGAAGATCCCGCCCCCCGCGGCGCGCGCCTTGGCCACGCCGGAGACGTACTCGTCGAGCTTGATCAAGCCGATCTTGCGGCCGTCGTTCATGATGTTGGCGCGCAGTTTGGCGTTGAAACGCGCACTCAGGCGCGACAGCAGCCCGGCGCGGCCGGCGCTGGCCGCCTCTTCGGTCACCGCGAACGGCGTGTAGCCCATGTCGATGGTGGTCGACAGCAAGACCTTGGCGCCCAGGTTCGCGATGCGGTTGACCTGCGCTGCCAGATCGGCGCCGGCCTGTTCGACGTTGATCGTGAGCTGCGGTTCGTTGTCGCCCGTGAACTGCGCGTACTGGGCCAGGATGTCGTTCGAACCGGCGAGCACCGTCACCATGTCTTTTTGGGTGAAACCCCCGTTGGCCAACTGCAGATCGACCTGCGCGCCGATGTCGGAGGCCAGCGCCCCGTTGGCGGCGTAGATGCGGCTCACCGGTGAATCGACCAGCAGCAGGTTGCACTGCGGGAACACCAGGCCGTAGGCCAGGGCCACGCTCTGGATCCAGAGCGCGTTGCCGCTGCAATCGAACTTGGTGTTGTCGGCAGTCAGCACGGCGTTGACGCTGTACTTGCTGCCGTCGCTCTGGATCACGCTGGTTTCGTCGCCGAACGCGATCACCCGGTTGGCGCGAAAGGTCTCGACCTGCTCACCACCGCCGCACGCGGCCAGCAGCACCGCGCCCAGCACACCGGCGAGGAGCGCCGAGCGGCTCCATCCAGATACGTTCGACTTCATTCAAGGCTCCGAAAATTCAACAGGGGTGGGTGGACAGGGGTTGCTGCGAGAAGGTTCGATCAAGAGGCTGCCGCACGCTGCAAACGGTCGCGCACACCATCCCATTCGGAGCCGGGTGGCGGCTCTTCGACCCAGATGAGTTGCACGCCCTCGGCATCGAGCTCACGCACCACGGCGAACAACTCTTGTGCGGCCTGCCCGGGGTGGGCCGGCATGCGCCGATGCCGCACATGCGGCGCCACGTTCAGCGACAGGCTGCGCGAATATACCGCCAGGCTCAGCGACTCCCGTGCAAGCATTTGCAAAGCCGTGGCCAGCATCTGGGTCGACATCAGCCGCAGCCGGGCGTTCGGGGCGTAGTGAGCCGCCAGCGTGCCGGGCGCGCGCGGGGCGCTGGCATCGGGCTCGAGCAGCAGTTCGCCGGCCGCTGCTTCGATGCGCGCACGCGTCAGAACCCCCGGGCGCAACAGCACCGGGTGATCGCGCGAACAATCGACGATACTCGACTCGATGCCCACGCTGCAGGCCCCGCCATCGAGCACCGCAACGACCTCGTCGAACTCGGCCAGAACATGCGTCGCCTGCGTCGGGCTGACGCGGCCGAAGCGGTTGGCGCTGGGGCCGGCCACGCCGGCCACGCCGAGCCGCCGCGCTGCAAGGAGCAGCGCTTGCGCCACGGGATGGGCGGGGCAACGCAGGCCGATGCTCGTCTGCCCGCCGGCGGCCGCGGCCGCCATGCCCTCGGCGCGCGGGACGATGACGGTCAGCGGCCCGGGCCAGAAGGCATCGATCAGACGCTGCGCGACCGGCGGAACGCGGCTGGCGAATCGTGCAGCGTCCGCAGGCTCGGCGACGTGCACGATCAGCGGGTGGTTCGCCGGCCGGCCCTTCGCGCTGAAGATTTTCGAGACGGCACGGTCGTCGTCGGCGCGGGCCCCCAGACCGTAGACCGTCTCGGTGGGGAACGCGACCAGCTCACCGTCGGCGAGCAGCGTGGCGGCACGCTCGACATCGGCCACGATCCGTCCGTCAAGCAGCACGGGTCACCAGGTCTCGATGCCGAGGCACGCGGCCGCCTGGCGGGCCACGGCATCGGCTTGTGCAGCGCTTGCCGCCGTGACAGTCAAATGCCCCATCTTGCGGCCGGGGCGCGCGCTGGCCTTGCCGTAAAGATGCAGGTGAACGCCGGGCAGCGCGAGCACGCCGGCCCAGTCTGGCGCGGTCTCGGGTGCGCCGTTGCGAAACCAGAGCTCGCCGAGCAGATTGAGCATCACGCACGGTGAATGCAAACGCGGCGCGACCAGCGGGGCGCCGGTCATCGCGCGCACCTGCAAGTCGAATTGCGACACATCGCAGGCGTCGATGCTGTAGTGGCCCGAGTTGTGCGGGCGCGGCGCCATTTCATTGACCACCAGCGACCCGTCTGCCAACACGAAAAATTCGACGCACAACACACCGACGTAGGCGAGCGTGTCGGCCACACTGCGGGCGGCCGCCACGGCGCGCTGCTGAAGCGCCGGCGCGATGGCCACGGCCGGCACCACGGTGACCGCCAGAATGCCGTCGCGGTGCAGGTTTTGCTGCACCGGCAGATGAACCATGTCGCCGGCCGCGCTGCGCGCCACGATCACGCTCAACTCGAACGCGAGAGGCAGCATTTTTTCGAGCACGCAGGGCACACCACCGAGCGCGCGCCAGGCCGCTCCGAGCTGCGCCCGGTCGGCCACCCGCGCCTGGCCCTTGCCGTCGTAGCCGAGGCGCGCGGTCTTGAGGATGCCGGGCAGCAACTGGTCTGCAACAGCCGCCAGATGCTGCGCGGTGGCGATCAACGCATGCGGCGCGCAGGCCACGCCACTGCGTTCGAAATGCGCCTTCTCGGCCGCGCGGTCCTGGCAGACAGCGACCGCCGCAGCACCGGGCGCCACCGGCAGCGTGACCGCCAGGGCAGCGAGCGACGCGGCCGGAACGTTTTCGAACTCGGTCGTGATCGCCGCACTGAGCCGCGCCAGCTCGGCCAGGCCTGCGGCGTCGAGATAGTCGGTGCGAATGTGGTGGTGCGCCACCAGCCCGGCCGGGCTCGCCGGATCGGCATCGAGCACCGCCGTGGCGTAGCCCATCTGCTGCGCTGCGTGAACGAACATGCGGGCGAGCTGGCCGCCACCCATGACCCCGAGCGTGGCACCCGGAGCGATGAACGGCAGCTTCTCGACCTCGCCGGGCGACGCGGAAATCACTTGAGCTCAGCCGTCATCAGACGCGCGGCGCTCGTCTGCCTATCGCGGTAGGCGTCGAGCTGGGTGCGCAACGCGGCGTCTTCATTGGCCAGCATGGCAACGACGAAAAGCGCCGCGTTGGCTGCCCCGGCCGCGCCGATGGCGAACGTGGCCACCGGAATGCCTTTCGGCATCTGCACGATCGAGTGCAGGGAATCGACACCGCTCAGGTGTTTGCTGGCCACCGGCACACCGAGCACCGGAACGGTCGTCTTGGCGGCCAGCATGCCGGGCAAGTGCGCAGCGCCGCCGGCACCGGCGATGATCGCTTTCAAGCCGCGCGGGGCGGCCGATTGTGCATAGGCGAACATGTCGTCGGGCATGCGGTGCGCCGAGACGACGCGCGCTTCGAAAGCGATGCCGAACTCGGCGAGAATCTCGGTGGCGACGCGCAGGGTGTCCCAGTCACTGCTGGAGCCCATCAACACGCCGACCACCACAGGGGCGCTGCTCAAGGCTCGCTCCAAGGTGCTGATCAGCCTTGAATTGTAGGCGGCGCGGCGCGTGCCTTCGGCCCGCGCCAACGCCCGACACGGAACCCTCGAACATGCTCGATATTTCTCTGCAGAATTTTGAATCCGACCTGATCACGGCGTCGGCGCAACAGCCGGTGCTGCTCGACATCTGGGCGCCCTGGTGCGGGCCCTGCAAGGCGCTCGGCCCGCTGCTCGAAAGGCTGGAGACCGCTTATGCCGGCCGCTTCAAGCTGGCCAAGCTCAACTCCGACGATCAGCCCGAGATCGCCGGCCAGCTGTCGCAGATGTTCGGCGTGCGCAGCATCCCGTTTTGCGTGCTGTTCAAGGGCGGGCAGCCGGTCGACGGGTTTGTCGGCGCACTTCCGGAATCCGAAGTGCGGGCCTTTCTCGACAAGCATGTGCCGAGCGCGGCGGAGGTCGCCGCCGAAGACGAGATGGACGAGGCCGAGGCGCTGATGGCCGAGGGCGATGTCGAGCATGCGATCGAAAAGTTGCGGGAAGCGCTGGCGACCAATCCGGGCAACGACGCCGCCCGTGTCGACTACCTGCGCGCATTGCTGCGCGCGGGCCGCATTGCGGAAGCTCGCCACGCCTATGAGCCGGTGGCCACCAAGGTGCTGCTCGACGCCCGTCTGGCCGCATGCGGATACTGGCTCGCAGCGTGCGAGGCGGCCGCGCAAGCGCGTTCGCGGGAAGAGATCGGCCAAGCCATTGCCACCAACAAGCGCGACTTTGCCGCACGGTTCGAGTTGGCGCAGATTCACCTCGCCGGTCAACGGTTCACCGAGGCACTGGACGAATTGCTGGAGATCGTCATGCGGGACAAGACATGGAGCGCTGAACTGGCGAGAAAGACCTACGTCGCCGTACTGGAACTCATGAGCAAGCCCGCTCCGGCGAAAACCGAAGTCGCCGTACCCGCCGGGACGCTCGAGATCGCGCGGCGGGGAACTCCTGCAGCCGCAGACCCGGTTGTAGACGCGTATCGCCGCAGGTTGAGTATGGTTTTGTTTTGAAAGTGGCCGCGTCAGTCAATACCTCTTTCGGTCAACGAACCAAGCAATTGAACAATGCGTCGCTGGAGCAACTCGTGGTTCCGCCAAGTCTCACTCGCCAGTCGACTTTGGAGTCTTTCGTCTTCATACTTTCCAAGGGCCGCAAAAACTTGAGCCAAGCGGCTATGCGCTGCCGCTCGGTCATCCATATGTATGTCGGGCGCAATACACGCTATTGCAGACCTCGCGCATTTGAGCGCAGCCTCCGAATGCCCGGCCTCAGCAAGACACCAAGCCTTATCGGCTAAAAGATTTGCCTGAAGGCGAGCAGTTCCTTCCGATTCGGTTCCGACCAAAAACCTTTCATACAAAATTAACGCCTCGGCAAATTGTCCGTTCAGCGACAATATTTGGGCCCTAAGGATTGGTTTGAGGGCATCCCAACTCTTGTCTCCAATCAATAGATCAAAATCACGTGTTGATTCAGCGCTCATAAGAGCATGCTCGCCCCCCAGCATTGGGCCCTTGCCAGTAAGGACAACTTGACGAAGGGCCATCATGCGCAGCCATCCCATGTTGTGCATAAGTGCGCTTGTCGTGGCATCGTCACCATCAGAGACTGCATGGTCGCGCGCCACGCGGTACCACGCTTGGGCGAGGTCTGCCCGGCCTGCAAGGTGCAATGCCTGAGCAACTACTAGGCTGGCTCGGGACCGAGCCGAATGATGGTCTGGCTCCGCTATGTGCAGTGATTTTCGAACATTACTCGCCATCGAGTCCATATCGGTCCGTACATAGTCGAACTGAGCAAGCCATGCGGCGCTTAGGGCTTGCAGTGGATTCAACCCTGCCGCAGAGCTCAAAGCCAAAGCTCTCTTTAGCTTATCTGTCGTAGGCACACCGCCGGCAGAAAAATACGTGACCAATCCTTCCACTAGATTCAACCACGAGCTGATCTCCACACTGGGCCGAGGATCGTAGCGTTCATGCAGTGCGGCCAGTTCGACCTGCACCTCATCAAAGTGCCCTAACCTAGCGAGATAACCAGCACGCTCGGCGCGCAAGCAGTCGGCCTCCAGCATGCTACGAGCGTCGCGTATTCCAGCCTCCAGGCGCAGCAAGAGTCGAGATGGCTTCATGTCGTCAGACGCCGCAGCGCCTCGTTGTAGGTGTTCGCAGTGTGGGCGATCACGTCCTGTGGCAATTCGGGTGCCGGTGCCTGCTTGTTCCACGATCGCCCATTGACCACGGCCGCCTCCAGCCAGTCGCGGACGAATTGCTTGTCGTAGCTCGGCGGGTTGCGACCTGCCGCATACCCCTCCACCGGCCAGAACCGGGACGAGTCGGGCGTCAGAACTTCATCCATCAAGGTCAGCGTGCCTTCGTCGTCCAGACCGAACTCGAACTTCGTGTCGGCGATGATGATGCCCTTGGCGAGCGCCATCGTTGCCGCTTCCGAATACAGCCTGATCGACACCGCACGAATCTTCTCGGCCAGCACCGCACCGACGATTTCGCTCATGCGCTCGAAGCCGATGTTCTCGTCGTGGTCGCCCATCTCGGCCTTGGTGGCGGGCGTGAAGATCGGCTCGGTCAACTTGCTCGCGTTCTTCAGTCCGGGAGGCAGCGCAACACCGCAGACCTGTTGGTTTTGCTGATACTCCTTCCATCCGCTGCCCGCCAGATAACCCCGAACCACGGCCTCGACCGGCACCGGCCGCAACCGCTTGACGAGCATCGAACGACCGCGCACCTGCTCGCGTTCGTTCGGTGCCACCACACTTTCCGGGTCGTCCCCGGTCAGGTGGTTGGGCACGATGTGTTCGAGGTGCGCGAACCAGAACAAGGCCATCTGGGTGAGCAACTGGCCCTTGCCGGGAATGGGCTGCCCCATCACCACGTCGAACGCACTGAGCCGATCGGTCGCGACCATCAGCAGGCGGTCGCTGCCGACGGCGTAGTTGTCGCGAACCTTGCCGCGCGCGAGCAAGGGCAGTGAAGTGAGGGAAGAGCTCAGCAGCGCGGCAGTCATGGCGTCCTTTCAACGGGTCGCGATGCGCTGCCCGTGGCGATCGATGGGGGTGGTGCGATTGTAGTAATCGCCAGAAACACCAAACCCGGCCGCAGCCGGGTTTGCTTGCGAACGCGCAGCAGCTCAGACCACGGTTTGCGCCAGCTCGCCCTTGGCATATCGCTGCGCCACCTGCACCAGCGTCTGCGACTTGATCTTGCCCGACTGGCCTTCGCAGCCGAACTGCAGATAACGCTGCTTGCAGACATTCTTCGCCGCTTCGCGCGCCGGCTTGAGAAAGTCGCGCGGGTCGAATTTGTCAGGGTTCTCGAACAGGTACCGGCGCACCGCCGCCGTCATCGCCAAGCGCACGTCGGTGTCGATGTTGATCTTGCGCACGCCGTACTTGATGGCTTCCTGGATCTCTTCGACCGGCACGCCGTAGGTCTCTTTCATCTTGCCGCCGAACTCGCGGATTTCGGCCAGAAACTCCTGCGGCACGCTCGACGAGCCGTGCATCACCAGGTGCGTGTTCGGGATGCGTCGGTGGATCTCCTTGATGCGGCCGATCGCGAGGATGTCGCCGGTCGGCTTGCGCGTGAACTTGTAGGCGCCGTGGCTCGTGCCGATCGCGATCGCCAGCGCGTCGAGCTGGGTGCGCTTGACGAAGTCGGCAGCCTGCTCGGGGTCGGTCAGCAGTTGCTCCATGGTCATCGTGGCTTCGGTGCCGTGGCCGTCTTCCTTGTCGCCCTTCATCGTCTCCAGCGAACCCAGGCAGCCGAGCTCGCCTTCGACCGTCACGCCGAGCAGGTGGGCCATGTCGACGACCTTGCGCGTCACTTCGACGTTGTAGTCGTAGCTCGCGATCGTCTTGCCGTCGGCCTGCAGCGAGCCGTCCATCATCACCGAGCTGAAGCCCAGACCGATCGCGCCCTTGCACACATCGGGGCTTTGGCCGTGGTCCTGGTGCATCACCAGTGGCACGTGCGGCCAGGTCTCGACCGCCGCCTGGATCAGGTGCTTGATGAAAGCCTCGCCCGCGTACTTGCGCGCGCCTGCGCTGGCCTGCAGGATCACCGGCGCGCCCACTTCATCGGCCGCCGTCATCACCGCCTGAACCTGCTCGAGGTTGTTGACGTTGAACGCAGGGATGCCATAGGTGTTTTCGGCGGCATGGTCCAACAGCTGGCGCATTGAAACGAGAGGCACGGCAGTCTCCTGAGGGGGTTGATGGAAGGCGTGAAACCACTTTGTAACTCGGCGAATTGTACCGAGCGGTCTGTCAGCCGCTGGCGCGGCTCAGCCGATCCGTTCGGCCCGGTAGCCATCGGCGCGCATCGCGGCCAGGATCTGCTCGATGTGCGCCACGCCACGCGTCTGCACCACCACCTCGATCTGCGCGCGTTCGACCGACAACGACGTGAACGCGCGCTGGTGCTGCACTTCATCGATGTTGGCGCCGAGCTTGCCGAGCAGCGTGGCCACGTCGGCCAGCGCGCCCGGCACGTCACGCACATCGAAGCGCAACCGCGCCAGTCGCCCCGACTTGACCATGCCACGCTCGATGATCTCGGCCAGCACCAGCGGCTCGATATTGCCGCCGCAAAGAATCAATCCGACCTTGCGGCCCTTGAAGCGCTCGCCGTGTTTCATCAGCGCGGCCAGGCCAACGCCGCCTGCCCCTTCGACCACCGTCTTCTCGATCTCGAGCAGCATCAGGATCGCCTGCTCGATGTCGTCTTCGCTGACGAGCACCACGTCGTCCACACACTGCTTGATCAGCGGCAGCGTCAACGCGCCGGGCGACTTGACCGCGATGCCGTCGGCGATGGTCGCCTGCGCGCTCTCGCGCTGCTCGCCATGCATCGCATTCCACGCCGCCGGGAAACGCTCGGTCTGCACGCCGACGATCTGGATGTCGGGCCGCAGCGCACGCGCCGCGGTCGCCACGCCCGAGATCAGGCCGCCACCGCCGATCGCCACCACGAGCGTGTCGATCTGCGGCTGCTGCGCCAGCATCTCCAGGCCGATCGTGCCCTGGCCGGCGATCACGTCGAGATCGTCGTAAGGGTGGACCAGCGTCAGGCCACGCTCAAGCGCCAGCGCCAGGCCGTGCGCACGCGCGTCGTCGAAGGTGTCGCCTTCGAGCACCACGCTCGCACCGAAGCCGCGCGTGCGCTCCACCTTCACGGCCGGCGCAAAACGAGGCATCACGATCGTGGCCGGGATGCCCATGCGTTGTGCGTGGTACGCCACGCCCTGCGCGTGGTTGCCGGCCGACACCGCGAGCACACCCTTGGCGCGCTCGGCCGGGGTCAGCTGCGCCATCTTGTTCAGCGCACCACGCTCCTTGAACGACGCGGTGAACTGCAGGTTCTCGAACTTCAGGAAAACTTCACAGCCAGTCAACGCAGACAGCGTTCGCGACGGCAGACACGGCGTCTCGATCACCTCGCCGCGCAGGCGCAATGCGGCGGCGCGGATGTCGTCGATGCCGAACACGGGCCCGGTCATCTCACCCGACCCGGCACACCTTGAGCATGTTGGTGCCACCCGGGTGGCCCATCGGCTCGCCGCAGGTGATGGCGTAGGTGTCACCGGTCTTCAGCACACCGCGCTCGACCAGCAGCGCTTCGGCTTTCGCGAGCGCTTCGTCGCGATCGGCGAAGTTGGGCATCAGCATCGGCGTGACGTTGCGGTACAGCGCCATGCAGCGCTGGCTGCGCAGCTGCGAGGTCAGGCCGTAGATCGGCACGTGGATCAGATGGCGGCTCATCCACAGCGCGGTCGAGCCCGATTCGGTGAGCGCCAGGATCGCCTTGCAGCCCAGGTGGTAGGCGGTGAACAGCGCGCCCATCGCGATCGACTGGTCGATGCGCGCGAACTGCTTGTT
>JANYFX010000564.1 GCA_025359585.1 Rhizobacter sp.
CAGCGAAGCGCGGAAGCCTGCTCGCACGCGCCTTTGCTACCCCACCATCAGCGCCCGTGGTACTGCACCACAGTCTTCACAGTGCAGAACTCCTCCAGCGCCATGAACCCCTTCTCACGCCCGTGCCCGCTCTTCTTCACGCCACCGAACGGCAGTTCCACCCCACCCCCCGCGCCATAACAGTTGATGTAGACCTGCCCGCAGCGCATGCGCTTGGCCACGCGTGTCTGGCGGCCGCCGTCGCGCGTCCAGATGCCGGCGAGCAGGCCGAACTCGGTGGCGTTGGCAAGTTTGATCGCGTCGTCTTCGTCGGTGAACGGGATGATCGCCAGCACGGGCCCGAAGACTTCGTTGCAAGCCAGCTCGTGGTCGCGCGGCACATTGCCGAAGAGCGCAGGCGCCACGTAATAACCACCGGCCGGCACGCCGCTCGCCACCTGGCCCTGCGCCAGCAGCGGCAGGCCACTCTCGACCGCACGGCGAATGAAACCTTCCACACGCTGCTTCTGCGCCGCGTTGATCAGCGGCCCGCAATCGCGGTCCATCGCTGGCGTGCCGGCCGCCGATTCCTTGAAACGCTCGACCACGCGCGCCACGAAGCTGTCGTAGATCGAAGCCTGCACCAGCAGCCGGCTGCCGGCCGAGCAGGTCTGCCCGCCGTTCTGCGTGATGGCTTTCAGGATGAAGCCGAGCGCGCGGTCGAGATCGGCGTCTTCGAACACGATCTGCGGTGACTTGCCGCCGAGTTCGAGCACGCACTTGATGTGGCGCTCGGCCGCAGCCTTCTGCACGATGGTGCCGACTTCGGGCGAGCCGGTGAAGGTCACGAAGTCGATGCCGGTGTGGGCGGTGAGCGCCGAGCCCGCTTCTTCGCCGAGGCCGGTGACCACGTTCAGCGCACCGGCCGGCAAGCCGGCTTCCTTTGCAATGTCGCAGAAGGCCAATGCCGACAGGCACGCATCTTCCGAAGGCTTGAGCACGGCCGCATTGCCCATCGCCAACGCCGGCACGACCGAGCGGCCGAACATCTGCGCCGGGTAGTTCCAGGGCAGGATGTGCGCCGTCACGCCATACGGCTCGCGCAGCACGACGACGTGAAAGTCTTCCATGTACGGAATCGCCTGGCCGTGGACCTTGTCGGCAGCGCCTCCGTAGAACTCGCAGTAGCGCGCCGCGACCTGAATGTCGTTTCGCGCCTGCGACATCGGCTTGCCGGTGTCGCGCGCTTCGAGCAAGGCCAGCTCTTCGCTGCGCGACAGCATGATCAGCGACATGCGGCTCAGCACACGCCCGCGGTCGACCGCCGTCATGCGGCCCCAGTCGCCTTCGAGCGCCGCGCGCGCGGCAGCGACCGCGCGGTCGATGTCAGCCGCGTTGCCACGCTGCAGCTGATCGAAGACTTCGCCGGTGCTTGGGTCGAGCACCGGCAGGGTTTCGCCGCTGGCGCCAGGTGTCCATTCACCCGCGATGAAGTGTTGTTTCATGGTCTAACTGTCTCCGTGTGTGTCATTGAACAAATCGGCTCACATCAGCACCACGTCGCGCAGACTGGCGCCCGACGCGAGGCGGTCGAAACCGAGGTTGATCTGGTCGAGCGTCAGGCGCTCGCCCATCAGGCGGTTCACCGGCAGCTTGCCGCGCCGGTACATCTCGATGTAGCGCGGCACGTCGCGCGCCGGCACAGCCGAGCCGATGTAGCTGCCGCGCAGCGTGCGCTCTTCGCCGACGAGCTGCACCGGTGCGAATGAGAAGCGCCTGTCCGGGTGCGGCAGCCCAGCCGAGATGGTGCTGCCGCCACGGCGCGTGATGCGCCAGGCCAGCTCCATTGCGCGGATCGCGCCCGCCATCTCGAAGGCACAGTCCACACCGCCGCGCGTCAACGCGCGGATCTGATCGGCCGCATCGGGGTGCGCGGCGTTGAAGGTGGCCGTGGCACCGAGCTCGCGGGCGAGCTTGAGCTTGTCGTCGTTCAGGTCGAGCGCGATCACTTCGCGTGCGCCCGCGGCGACAGCCGCAAGCAAGGCGCTGAAGCCGACGCCTCCGAGGCCGAGCACGGCGGCGGTGCTGCCGGCCTGGATGCGCGCGGTGTTGAAGACGGCGCCGACGCCGGTGAGCACTGCGCAACCGAACAGCGCAGCTTCGGCGTGGTCCAGCCCTTCGGCCTCGGCACCGAGCTTCACGCACGAGCGGCGCGACACGACGGCGTGGTCGGCAAAACACGAGACACCGACATGGTGATTCAGCGTGAGACCGCCTGCATGCAATCGCCGCCCGCCCGAGAGCAAGGTGCCGGCCGTGTTGCTCGCCGCGCCCGGCTCGCACAGCGCCGGCCGCCCTTCCATGCACGGCATGCAGCCGCCGCAGCTCGGCATGAAGACCAGCACCACGCGGTCGCCCGCGCGCAGGTCGGCCACACCCGCACCACATTCGACGACCTCGCCGGCCGCTTCGTGCCCGAGCACCATCGGCACCGGGCGCGGCCGGTCGCCCGAGATCACCGACAGGTCGGAATGACACAGCCCGGCGGCGCGGATGCGCACCAATACTTCACCGGCGCCGGGCGGATCGAGCTCGACCTCCTGCACGCGCAAGGGCAGGCTTTGGGCATACGGCGCAGGGGCGCCCAGTTGTTCGAGAACGGCGGCTCTGATCTTCATGATGGCGCTCGAAACGAATCGGAAAAAGAGTCTACGCCGCCGATGCAGCATTGCGCTTCGCCAGTGCGAAACCCTCCCTTTCGATCACGCGGGCTGCCCGGCTCAGGCGTGTGCCGCGAGCGCCCGTTCGATGCGGTCTCGTGCCACGCGCGGGCGCGGCACCGGGCCCTTGACCAGGCCCTTGAACCAGCCGCGCACATCGTCTTCGAGCCCGAGGCCGTGCATGTAGTTGTAGAGCGCTTTCTTCAGCGCGACACCGAGCGCGTCGTGGTCGACACCGGTCGGGTCGACGAAGCCCACGTCGTTCTTCGCGAACGACACCGGCGGCAGCGGCAGCAGCGTGACGCCGTAGTCCTCGGGGTTCTTGCCAACAGGCGAATGCACGGTGCAGGCGAAGCGGTGGAAGAAGCCCGACTGGATGCAGCCCGCCGCGAACAGCTGTCGCACGTATTCGAGCGCGTCGACCGTGTCCTGCACCGTCTGCGTCGGAAAGCCGTACATCAGGTAGGCGTGCACGAGGATGCCGGCGTCGCTGAAGCCCTTGGTCACACGCGCGACCTGCTCGACCGACACGCCCTTCTTCATCAGGTCGAGCAGGCGGTCGGAAGCCACTTCGAGCCCGCCCGAGATCGCGATGCAGCCGCTGTCGGCGAGCTGCTGGCACAGCTCGGGGCTGAAGGATTTTTCGAAGCGGATGTTGCCCCACCACGAGATCGCAAGCTGCCGCTTCTGCAGCTCGGCGGCGAGCGCTTTCAGGGACTTGGGCGGGGCGGCTTCGTCGACAAAATGAAAGCCGGTCTGGCCGGTCTCGGTGACGATCGTCTCGATGCGATCGACCAGCGTTTCCGCCGTCGCCGCCTCGTAGCGCGAGATGTAGTCCAGGCTCACGTCGCAGAAGCTGCACTTCTTCCAGTAGCAGCCGTGCGCCACGGTCAGCTTGTTCCAGCGCCCATCGGACCACAAGCGGTGCATCGGGTTCAGCATGTCGAGCAGCGAGAGATAACTGTCGAGCGGCAGGCCGTCCCAGGTGGGTGTGCCGACATCGGCGAAGGGCACGTCGGGTTCGACGAGGTTGATGTAGCGCACCTCGTTCGAACCCGCCGGCCGCGTGAAGGTGCGCACCAGACGGCTCTGCGAACGTTTGCCCGCCAGGTGCTCCAGCAAGGCCAGCAAGGGCCGCTCGCCGGCGTCGAGCGTCACGTAGTCGAAGTGGTCGAACACCCGCGGATCGCTCAGCTCGCGCAGTTCGGTGTTGACGAAGCCTCCGCCCAGAGCCACCACGATCTCGGGCGAGTGCAACTTGATCGCCTGCGCGATGCGAAAGGCTGCGTACACCGCGCCGGGGAACGGCACCGACACGAGCACCAGCGTGGGTGCGTGGCGTTCGAGCGCGGCCAATGTCAGGTCACGCAGCGTGCGGTCGACCAGGTTCAGCGGCGCGGCCAATGCATCGGCCAGCGGGTCGAAGGTGGGCTGGCTCTGCGCCAGCTGTTCGGCGTAGCGCACGAACTCGAAGCGCGGGTCAACCGCGTCGCGAAGCACGTCGGCGATGTCGTTCAGGTAGAGCGTGGCGAGATGCCGCGCGCGGTCCTGCGTGCCGAGCGCACCGAAAGCCCAGGCCATCGGGTCGCCGCCATCGTCGTCCACGTAGACATCGAGCGTCTTGAAGCGCGAGCCTTCGGGCAGGAAATAGCGGCTGCAGATGCGGTGCATCAGCGTGGTGTCGCGGCCTTGCAGGAAGCGCGGCGCGCGCCCGAGCATCTCCGCGCGGGCGTAGC
>JANYFX010000579.1 GCA_025359585.1 Rhizobacter sp.
GAAATGAAGACGATGTTGTCGATGCCCAGCACCAGCTCGAGCGCGGTGAGCGTGGCCAATGCGATCCAGGCTTGTGGATCAGTCAGAAGTTCGAGCATGGGTGGCCATCGGTGAGGGTTGAAGACGGCGCCGATGATAGGCGGCGAAACTCAGCCCGCGGCAAAGACCTTGTCGAGCGCCTGATTCCAGCGCGCCTTGGTGGCGGCATCGACGAAGCTGGCCTCGAAGCTGTTGGCCGCGAGCTGGTGGGCGTGCTTCGCGGTCAGTTGCGGCAGTGCCGCGAAGGCTGCGAGGAAGTTCTGGTTGATGTAGCCGCCGAAGTAGGCCGGATCGTCGGAGTTGACGGTCGCGCAAAGACCGGCGGCTAGCAGCTCCACGAGCTTGTGCGCGTCCATCGTCGGGTAGACGCAGAGCTTGACGTTCGACAGCGGGCACACCGTCAGCGGCACGCGCTCGGCGGCGAGCCGCGCCACCAGCGCCGGATCGTCCAGGCACGCGACGCCGTGGTCGATGCGCTCGACCTGCAGCACATCGAGCGCGCTCCAGATGTAGGCCGGTGGGCCTTCTTCGCCGGCGTGCGCAACGACGTGCAGGCCGAGTTCGCGGCAGCGCGCGAACACGCGTGCGAATTTCTCCGGCGGGTTGCCACGCTCGCCGCTGTCGAGGCCGACACCGATGAACTTGTCTTGATGCGGCAGCGCATCTTCGAGCGTGGCGAACGCTGCTTCTTCGCTCAGGTGGCGCAGGAAACACAGGATCAGCAAGGCGCTGACACCAAGGTCGCGCTGCGCCACCTCGCATGCGCGCGACAGGCCGCCGATCACGGTCGCGAAGCTCACACCACGGTCGGTGTGGGTCTGCGGGTCGAAGAAGAGTTCGGCGTGCACGACGTTGTCGGCGGCGGCCCGGCGGAAGTAGGCCATCCCCATGTCGAAGAAGTCTTCCTCCTTCAGCAGCACGCTGGCGCCGGCGTAGTAGATGTCGAGAAAACTCTGCAGGTCGGTGAAGGCGTAAGCGGCGCGCAGCGCCTCGACGCTCGCATACGGCAGCGCCACACCGTTGCGCCGCGCCAGCGCAAAGATCAGCTCGGGCTCGAGCGAACCTTCGATGTGCAGGTGCAGTTCTGCCTTGGGCATCGCGCGCAGCAAATCGGGCAGGCGCGCGGGCGGAATGGATGCGAAGTCGATCATGGGTCAACACACTCCGAAAGTGATGCCACGTTCGATCAGAACACGGCGGTAGGCGGCGCTCGCCCGGTCGGCAGCGCAATGCAATTCTCCGCCGCGCACGGGCAGGCGCTTCGGGCTCTGTGATTCGAGGATCGGCTGGTCCTGCATGAAGATCGTGTGCTGGAACGCGCGCAGTTCGGCGTCGCTCGACACGCGGTCGGTCACGGCGAGGCGGAACCAGACGACGCTTTGTTCTGTGTCCTGCGGGCAGACGAACAAGCCAATCTCGTCGCGATAGCCACCCTGCGCCTGCGGCAGCTTCGTCAGCACCGCGGTGAACGGTGACGTGAGCTCGTAGCGGTAGTCGACAACGCTGCCCCGCTCCGACAGCGCGTTGCTTTGCGGCTGCCATGCGCGGCAGCCCGTGGCAACGAAGCCGGTGGGCGTCGGCTCGATACGGTAGTCGGCCAGCGCCGTGTGCGCGCGATCGCCGAGCCAGCCCTCGTGCACGAAGCCGAAATGCGCCATGTCGAGGAAGTTCTCGACGATGCGCGGCGCGCTGGCCGCGACCGTGTACGGGCCGCACAGCAGCTTGCGCAAACGCGGGTCGTGTTCGGCCTCGAACGCGGGCAAGCGCGTGTCGCTGTTCTGCAGGCGCACCCACACGAGGCCATGCGCTTCGATCGCTTCGAAGCTGCAGGCGCGGTGGGTGGGTGGCGGCGTGAAGGCGGGCAAGGCGGGAATCAGCGCGCAGTGCCCCGACGCTTCGAACTGCCAGCCGTGGTACGGGCATTCGAGCCGCGTGCCGCCCTCGACCACGCGGCCGAGCGAGAGCTTCGTGCCACGGTGTGGGCAGCGGTCGGCGAAGGCGTGAGCGGCGCCGCTGGCGTTGCGCCACAGCACCAGGTCTTCGTTGAGCAAACGAGCGGCGAGCGGCGCGGCGCCGAGTTCATCGGCAGCAATCACCGGGTGCCACAAGCAACGTTCGATCATCGACCCCACCACCATGAAAAAGGCCGCCCGAGGTGCATCACCCCGGGCGGCCCGCTGTCATGCGTCAACGACTCACTTGTCGCCGGGCACCTTGCCTTCGACGCCCTTGACATAGAACTTCACGCCACCGAGGAACTTGTCGTCGGCGACCGCGTCCTTGGCCAGCACTTCCTTGCCGTCGGAACCGGTGATCGGGCCCTTCCAGATCACGAAGCTACCGTCTTTCAGGCCGGCCTTCACCGCTTCAACCTTGGCCTTCAGTTCGGCCGG
>JANYFX010000587.1 GCA_025359585.1 Rhizobacter sp.
CGGCGAAGACGGCCGCCAGGAAGTGCAACATGTGCACATGCACGTCATGGGTGGCTCGCGCCCATGGGCCAAAGGGTAATGGAAACTCTGTACCCTAGAATTCCTCGAATGTAGTTTGGAGAAAAATCATGGGTTCATTCAGCATCTGGCACTGGCTGATCGTGTTGCTGGTCGTCGTGCTGATCTTCGGCACCAAGAAGTTGACGAACATCGGCAAGGATCTCGGTGGCGCGGTGAAGGGTTTCAAGGACGGCGTGAAGGACGGCGGCGCATCGGCCGACCCGGCCGTGCCGCCGGTGCAGGTCAACACGACCCGTGCCAACGACGCCAACACCGTCGACGTGGAAGCGAAGACCAAGTCGTGACCCGTCTCGGCGGCTTGGTGATTGACCACGCACTGCGATGATTGACTTCGGCTTCGACAAGATCGCGCTGATCGGCGCGGTCGCGCTGATCGTGATCGGCCCCGAGAAGCTGCCGCGCGTGGCGCGCACGGTCGGTCACTTCATCGGCAAGGCGCAGCGCTATGTCGCCGACGTGAAGGCCGAGGTGAATCGGTCGATCGAGCTCGAAGAGCTGAAGAAGATGAAGACAGAGTTCGAAGACGCGGCGCGCAACGTCGAACAGACCGTCTCGAACGAGATCCACCAGACCACCAGCAGTCTGGAAAACGCGTGGACGGCGCCTGATTCAATGCTGCCGCCGAACAGCGGCCAGCACGAAGGCTGGTCGCCGGCGCCGCCGGAATACAAACACCCGAAGAAGAACTGGCGCCTGAAGCGCGGCGCCACGCCGCAGTGGTACAAGCAGCGCGCCGGGGTGCGTGGCCATGCGCAATCGGGCGCGGCGCGGGTGGCGCGATTCCGACCCCGCCCTCTGGCCTGATCCCATGAGCAGCAACGACGGCAAGCCCGACGAAATGGCGGGCACCGAGCAGCCCTTTGTCTCGCACCTGGTGGAGTTGCGTGACCGGCTGGTTCGCGCGGCGATCGCCGTCGGGGTGTGTTTCGGGGTGCTGGCGCTGTGGCCCGGCCCGGCCGGCCTCTACGACCTGCTCGCCGCACCGCTGGTCGCTCACCTGCCCAAGGGCTCGACGCTGATCGCCACGAGCGTGATCTCGCCGTTCATGGTGCCGATCAAGATCACGCTGATGGCCGCCTTCCTGCTGGCGCTGCCGGTCGTGCTCTACCAGGTCTGGGCCTTCGTCGCGCCGGGCCTGTACACGCACGAGAAGAAGCTCGTGATGCCGCTGGTGATCTCCAGCACCCTGCTGTTTTTTCTCGGCGTGGCGTTTTGCTATTTCTTCGTCTTCGGCCAGGTGTTCAAGTTCATCCAGGGCTTTGCGCCCAAGAGCATCACCGCGGCACCGGACATCGAGGCCTACCTGAGCTTCGTGCTGACCATGTTCATCGCGTTCGGCGCTTCGTTCGAGGTGCCGGTGGTGGTGGTGGTGCTGGCACGCATGGGCCTGGTGAGCATCGACAAGCTGAAGGCCTTCCGCAGCTACTTCATCGTGCTGGCCTTCATCATCGCGGCGGTGCTGACGCCGCCCGACGTGGTCTCGCAACTTGCGCTCGCCATCCCGATGGTGCTGCTCTACGAAGTCGGCATCTGGGCGGCCAAGGTGTTCATCAAGCACACCCAGGCGCCGGCGGACGAACCGCCCGTCGCCTGAGGTCGCTCAGCGCTGCGCCACCGCGCGCGGTGGGCGCTGCACGACGGTCACGTTGACATCGAGCGCGGTCTCGCCACGCTGCACACCGATGACTGCCACCTCCTTCGGTTTGAGCGCAGCCACCGCGTTCAACAACTGCGGTGTGTTCAGCACCGGCTTGCCGGCGATTTTCACGACCACATCGCCAGGGCGCAGGCCGCCCGCCGCCGCCGGGCCGCTTTGCACCACGCCGGTGATCAGCACGCCTTGTTTGATCGGCAGATTCAGCGTTTGTGCGATTTCGGGCGTGAGGTCGCGCGGCTCCACGCCGATCCAGCCGCGGGTGACTCGGCCGTCCTTGATCAGGCCTTCGAGAACCTGGCGCGCCGTGCTGACCGGAATCGCGAAGCCGATGCCCAGGCTGCCGCCGGTGCGCGAGTAGATCGCGGTGTTGATGCCGAGCAGGTTGCCGGCCGCGTCCACCAGCGCGCCGCCCGAGTTGCCGGGGTTGATGGCCGCGTCGGTCTGGATGAAGTTCTCGAAGGTGTTGATGCCGAGCTGGTTGCGCCCGAGCGCGCTGACGATCCCTGAGGTCACCGTCTGGCCCACGCCGAACGGGTTGCCGATGGCCAGCACCACATCGCCCACCTGCAACTGGTCGGCGTCGCCAAAGGCGATGGCCGGCAGGCGATCGAGTTCGATCTTGAGCACCGCCACGTCCGACTCCGGGTCGGTGCCCACGACCTTCGCGCGCGCCTGGCGGCCGTCGGCCAGCATGACCTCGATGTCGTCGGCGCCGTCGATCACGTGGTTGTTGGTGAGCAGGTAACCCTCGCTCGACACGATCACGCCCGAGCCCAGGCCGACCTGCGGCTCCTGCTGCGACTGGCGCGCGCGGTCGCCGAAGAAGAATTGGAAGAACGGGTCGTCGCTGCGCGGGTTGCGCGCCGGCGCCTTGCTGGCCGTGATGCTGACGACGGCGGGTGATGCACGTTTGGCCGCCGCGCTGTAGCTGATGGCCGCACCGCCGCTGGGCAGCGCGACCGGCAAGGCTTGGGTCGCCGGCAGCGACACGATGTTGGGCGCCACCACGCCGGCGCGGCGCTGTACCCACTCGGGTTTGAGCGTGGCCACGACGAAGAGCACCGCCACGGCGACCGTGACGGCCTGCGAAAAGATGAGCCAGGTTTTGCGCATGGGGCCTCGACGAATCAAGCGCCGATTATCGACTGCCTGCGGCGCCCGGCGAGCCGGCCGAAACGGCTCGCAAGACAAGCGCGCGGCTGGCGACAATACGGCCATGACCACCGCCCCGCACCTTCCGCTGGCCCTGACGCTGGGTGACGCCTGCGGCATCGGCCCCGAAATCATCGCGCAGCTGTTTCGCGGCGACGAGGCGGCGGGCTGTTTCGTGGTCGGCGACGTGGCGGTGATGCGCCGCGCCGCGCAGCTCACCGGTGGTTTGCTCGCGGTCGCGCGCATCGAGCATGCGGCCGACGCGGCCCGGGTGCCGCCGAACTGCGTACCTGTTCTGCAGGTCGAGGGCCTGCCTGCGGGCTTGATCGACGCGCCGCTGGGGCGGGTCGATGCGCGAGCCGGCGCTGCTGCGGCCGCCTGCATCACACGCGCCGTGCAACTCGCCCTGGCGGGTGAGGTGGCCGGCATCGTCACCGCGCCGATTCACAAGGAGGCGCTGGCGGCGGCGGGTGTCACCTACCCCGGCCACACCGAGATGCTGCAGGCGCTCGCGGCCCGCGGTGGCGAGCCCGCGCCGGTGCGCATGATGCTGGCCAACGACGAGCTGCGCACCGTGCTCGTCACCATCCACATGTCGCTGCGCAAGGCACTCGACGCCGTCACGTTCGACGCGGTGCTGCAGACGCTGCGTATCGCGCACCACAGCGCTGCGCGCTGGGGCCAGCCGCGCCCGCGCATCGCGGTGGCGGGGCTGAACCCGCACGCCGGCGAGGGCGGTTTGTTCGGCGACGAAGAGCTGACGATCATCGGCCCGGCCGTCGCCGCCGCGCGCGCCGAAGGCATAGCCGCGACCGGCCCGTTCGCACCCGACACGGTGTTCATGCGCGCACGCAACGCGCCCGGTCACGAAGGCGAGTTCGACATCGTCGTGGCGATGACACACGACCACGGCCTGATCCCGGTCAAGTACCTCGGCGTCGAGCACGGTGTGAACGTCACGCTCGGCCTGCCGTTCGTGCGCACCAGCCCGGACCACGGCACGGCCTTCGACATCGCAGGCACGGGGCGTGCCGATCCGGCCAGCCTGCGTGCCGCGCTGCGCATGGCACGCAGGCTTGGCGCGTAGCGCTGCCGCGTTTACATGCGGCTCGGTGCCTTCAGCGCGGCGAGCTGCTTGCGCGCGCGGTGGGTGGCGCGCTCCATCAGGTAGCTGCTCTCGACCGCCCGCAGGCGGCCGGTTTCGCACATGCGCGCCAGCATGCGCGAGGTCATCGAGATCGTTTCCTGGTGCTTGCTCGAACCGCGCGTGAACACGAAAAAACTGCGGCCCGCGCTGACGTGCGCCAGGCGCACCTTCTGCCACTCGTCTTTCAGGTGCATCTGGTAAGCGAAGCCGAGGTTGATGTGGTCGATCAGCTGCGGCCCGCGGGTGGGCTCGGCCGGCTCGCTGCTGGACAGGTCGAGGTCGAGGCCCAGGCCCAACATCGACGAGTTCGGGGCCGCTTCTGCCTCGGCATCGGCCTGCATGTCGGCTTCGGCGCCGAGGTCGATGTCGACCGTGCCCGACCAGTCGACCGCGCTTTCCTGAACTAGGCCGACCTGCTTCGCTTCTTCGGGCGTGAAACGTTGCGCGATCACGGCCGCTTCGACCTAGGGCACCGGGTCGGCCGGCGAGAGCGTCTCGGCGCGCGGCACGGGCGTGTTGAACACCGCCTCGAGCTGCTTGCTCATCATGTTGTAGTCGAGCTCGGAGAGCGCCTGGCCCTTCAACGACTCGGCGTGCGCCGGCAACAACTGGCTGAAGAACTCGCGCTGCGCCGCTTCGGGCCAGCCGACCAGTTGCATGCCCTCGCTCAGGTCTTTCATCAGCGGCGGCAGCTGCATCAGGAACTTCTTGCGCAGTGCCGGCGAACCCTTCGGCTGCACGCTCATCACCAGGTCGCGGCCGACCCGCCGAAAGCGCGCTGCGCGGTCGGAGTCGGGCCCGCCGCGTGCGTTGGCGAGCACCAGTGCCTGGCTCCAGACCTGTGCCAGAAAGTCGCGCAGGTAGGCCGGCATCGACAGCGGCACCAGCGCCGCCTGCAACTGCAGCATGTAGCGCTGCTGCAGTCGCAGCTCCGACTCCTTGGTGGCGAGCGTGCCGACAGCGCCGGTCTGCGCCACCTCGCCGTGGGTTTCTTCGGCGATGAAGGCTTCGAGCGAAGCGAGCTTGGCGGTGTAGATCGTGATCTGATCGAAGTCGCCGTCGACGATCTCCTGCACCAGGCTGCTGACGCGGGCCAGGAAGAGCTTGCCCGGCCCGGCGTCGAAATTGTCGAAAGCACAGGCCAGCGAAGCGATGCGGTTGACGAAGCGCCGCACCGGGTGGCGCCTGGACGAGAAGAAGCTCGAATCGTTCAGCGCCACCCGCAGCACCGGCAGCTGCAGGCGCGCGATCTGGCGTGCCATCTGCGGTGGCACGCGCGTGTCGGAGAGGATCTGGTCGAACAGGCTGCCGACCACGTCGATCACCATGTGGTCGAGCTTGCCGCTCGACGCCTGCACCAGCTCTTCGCGGTGAGCGCGGATCAGGTTCACCGCCATCATGCCGGCGAGGCCTTCGTTGTAGGCCGGGTCGCCGGGTGCCGGGGAATTGCCGGCATCGATTTGCGTCACACGCGCAACGCCACCACCCGCACCACCGCCGCCGCTCGAATGCGGGCCCGAACCACTGATGGGCGCATAGCTCGAACGCCCCGAATGGCGCGAAGCCGAATCCAGCTCGCCGGGCCGGCTGGCCAGCGACGTGAGACGCCGCAGCAGAGCCATCAACTGCACGTCGGCATGAGATGACGCGATGTCGGCGTGCGCGGTCGGCCTTGCGGCCGGCGTCTGGGTGGCGCGCCGCGCCGCAGCGCCAGGCGAGGGAGGCATGTTCGCGGGCGAAACCGGGCGCGTGAAGCGACCGACCCCGGAGTCGAAGTCGGTGCCGCTGCGGGTGTCGAGGTCACCGCTCTCGCTGCGGCTGGAGTTCATCGACGCGTAGCCGGAGTTGACGCCGGAAAATCGGTTGCCCGGGCCCTCGACAGTGCGCCCTGTCAGAGCCACCGGCTGCACACCGCGGGCCTGCAGGCCCGCGAGAATCTGGGCATAACACTCGGGCATGGCCTTGGCCACGGCCTGGCCGAGTTCACGCGCCAGCACCCTGCGCGTTTCGGGAGCACCCGAGGCCGCCTCGATGGCACGGTAGATCGCAGCGCCCAGCGTCTCGGCGCGCAGCGGGTTGCTTTCCAGGTCGGCGCGGCCGGTCTGCGTGAGCGAACCCATGTAGGCCGCCAGGTCGCGCAACTCGACTTCGCAGGCGTGGCCGATGATCTGGGCGATGCGGTCGGCGTGCATCCGCTCTTCCACCTCGTTGTCGTCGACCAGGCTGAGCGACTGCCAGTCGGTGGCGGCGAGCGGTCGGCGGCTGGCCTCTCGCGGTGTCAACTGGTGATCGACCTTTTCGCGAAGCACGTCGCCGACCACGCGGTGGAAGATGCCGATGTTGCGGCGCAGGTCGAACTGCGCGGCGGCCAGTGCTTCGCGCTCGGCGGTGCGCGTGGCCGACACCGACTGCACGCCGAGCGCGCCCGACGCGCGATCAACCGCCGACGTGATGGTCGCCTTGATCTGGTTCATGGCCGCCTCCAGGGCGGCTTGCATTCGGGGATCGTTCAGAGCCATCTCGAGCGGGTCATGACGGCGCACGGCGAGGGCCGGCGAAAGTACGCTGAGCGTAACGCCAAGTTCTGACGTGCGCGCACCGCGCCTGCGGCCAAAAGCGGCCGTTTGCCCTGCATTTCAGCACACAGTGCAGCGCCGCGCCGCCCAAGGCGCGGCGCGGCGCTGTTTTTCAGCGCGTTTTCAGCGCGTCGCGGATCTCGCGCAACAGCAGCACGTCTTCGGCCGGTGCGGCCGGCGCCGCGGGCGGCGCATCCTTTTTCAGGCGGTTGATCTGCTTGACCATCATGAAGATGATGAACGCCAGAATGATGAAGTTGATCGCCACGGTGATGAAGTTGCCGTAGGCGAACAGCGGCACGCCGGCCTTCGTGAGCGCGTCGTAGGTCATCGCGCCTTTGTAGTCTGCCGGCGGGTTCGACAACATGATGAAGTAGCTGGAGAAATCGAGGCCGCCGAAGATCTTGCCGACGATCGGCATGATCAGGTCCTTCACGATCGAGTCGACGATC
>JANYFX010000604.1 GCA_025359585.1 Rhizobacter sp.
GCCGAGCAAGGCCACGACGGCCGGCGTTTGCGGCTGGCGCAGCAGCGTGAGCGACGCGGGCTCGATGTTGTTGGCCGCGATCAGCTTGTTCATCAGGTTCGGCACACCGCTGCCTTCGGCGCCGATGTTCAGGCGCCAGCCGGGCAACTGCGAGAGCGAGGCGAGCGTGGGCGCCTTGAGCAGGCGCTGCGCCGAGTCGCTGCGGTAGAACAGCCAGACCGGCTCGTAGAACAGGCTGCCGAGCGCGACGAGGTTGTCGTTGTCATCGGCGTCGCGCTGCTGCTGGTCGTCGGCGCCGCCTTGAACGAAGGCGATGTCCACGCCGGAGGCCGGGTCGCGCAGCAGTTGCAGGTTCTCGGCCGCACCCTGCGTGGCGCGCAACTCGACCGTGATGCCGTAGGGCTTGAGCGCCTGCACATAACGTTTGCCGAGCTCGGCATACGCGCCCTGGTCGGCGCCGGTGGCGAGCACCACCTTGTTCGGCGGGTTCGGGTCGAGCATCCAGTACGCCACCGCCAGCAGGGCGGCGGCGAGCACGATGAACGGCCCGAACGTGACGAGCAGGTCGCGGAACGACAGCAGGGTGTGGCGCAGGTTGTTGGGCATCGGTGCGGCAAGAGGGTCAGGGCGCACGATACCGCGCGGCAAGCGCCACCACCACGGCGCATTTGCATCACAAGGTATGCTTTTCGGATCGACCCGTTGAAACAACCTCCGAACCTTTGATGCGCCTGCTGCTGGTGGAAGACGACCGCATGATCGGCGAAAGCCTGCGCGCTGCGCTGCGGCTCGAAGGCCACGCGGTCGATTGGGTGCGCGACGCGACGGCGGCGGACGCGACGCTCGCGAGCGAGCGCTTCGATCTGGTGCTGCTCGATCTCGGCCTGCCCGCCAGTGGCGCGGCCGGCGCGCCGGCCGATCCCGCGGGTGGCCTGACGGTGTTGCGAGCGGCGCGTGCGCGGCAAGACGCCACCCCCTTCATCGTGCTGACCGCACGCGACGGACCCGGCGACAAGGTGACGGGCCTGGACGCCGGTGCCGACGACTACCTCGTCAAGCCCTTCGAGCTCGACGAGCTCGGTGCGCGCATCCGCGCCGTGATGCGGCGCGGCGCGGGAAGGGCCGAACCGGCGCTCTCGTTCGGCGGTGTCACCCTCGACCCGGCCACGCGCCAGGTCACGAAGGACGGCGCGGCCGTGCTGCTCTCGGCGCGCGAGTTCGCGGTGCTCGAAGCGCTGATGCAGCGCCCCGGCGCGCTGCTCTCTCGCGCGCAGCTCGAAGACCGGCTCTACGGCTGGGGCGAAGAGATCGAGAGCAACGCGGTCTCGGTCTACATCCACCAGCTGCGCCGCAAGCTTGGGCCTCAGTTCATCCAGAACGTGCGCGGGGTGGGCTATTTTGTCGGCACGAAACCCGGCGCGTCGGCATGAATTCGATCCGCGTGCGCTTGCTGCTCTCGCTGCTGGCGATGCTGGCCGCGGCCGCGCTCGTGATGGGCTGGTTCACGTACCGCAACGTGCTGGCCGAAACAGAAACACTTTTCGACTACCAGCTGCGCCAGATGGCCTTGTCGCTGCGCGACCAGGGCGAGATCGCCCCGGGTCAGGCCAACGCGCTCAACGACGAGCAGCTCGACTTCGTGGTGCAGATCTGGACCGTCGACGGCCGGAGCATCTATGCCTCGCGCGAGCACAGCACCTTGCCCGAGCGTGCCTTGCTCGGCCTGGCCGACATCAACGTGCAGGGCAAGACCTGGCGCACCTTCGGCGTGGCCACACCGACGCGGGTGATCCAGGTGGCGCAGCCGCGTCAGATCCGCCAGCGGCTCGCGGCCGACGCGGCGCTGCGCAGCGTGGCGCCGCTGCTCTTCATCGCGCCGCTGCTGGCACTCGTGATCTGGTGGCTGGCTGCGCTCACGCTGGCGCCGCTGCGCCGCGTGGCGGCCGACGTGCGCGAGCGTGACGAACATTCCCTGCAGGCGCTGCCCGGTGAAGGGCTGCCCGACGAAGTGGCGCCGCTGGTGCAGGCGCTCAACGCTCTGCTGCAACGCCTCGGCGTGTCGCTGAACACGCAGCGTGCTTTCGTGGCCGATGCTGCCCACGAGCTGCGCTCGCCGCTGACCGCGCTGAAGCTGCAATTGCAGTTGCTGCAGCGTGCGCCAGACGAGGCTTCGCGAGCCACTGCCATCGATGCGCTCGGTGAAGGCATCACACGCGCCGCGAGGCTCGTCGAACAACTGCTGACGCTGGCACGCAGCGAACCCGGTGCGCCGGTGCCTGCGGCTTTGCCGATCGACCTGAGCGAGCTGGTGCGCCAGGCGGTCGCGCTCACGCTGCCACTCGCGAACGCACGGGGCTCGACGCTGGCCTTGTTCGCCGACGCACCAGTGCGTGTGAACGGCGACGCGGCAGCCTTGACCGCGCTGGTGCGCAACCTGGCCGACAACGCGGTGCGCTACTCGCCGCCGGGCGCGCAGGTCGAACTGCGCGTGTCGATGGACGGCAGCCTGCCGACGCTGCAGGTCGACGACAGCGGCCCGGGTATCCCGGCCGAAGACCACGAGCGCGTGTTCGACCGTTTCTACCGCCGCGCGAATGGCGACGAGCCGGGCTCGGGCCTGGGCCTGGCGATCGTGCGCGGCGTGGCCGAGCAGCACGGCGCGCGGGTGGCGCTGGCCACCTCGAAGCTCGGCGGCTTGCAGGTCACGGTGCGTTTCGCGTCTGCCTCTTAACCTTCGCCTAACCTCGCGCTAACCGAGCCCTAACCGGCGGCCCCTATCTTCTGTCGCATGCGGAAATCGTCCGCACTGCAATCAGACGAAGGACTTGCCATGAAGCTCAAACCCCTCAGTGCCGCCTTGCTCGCGGTCGGCGCGTTGACCGTCGCGACCGCCGGTGCGATCGACTTGCCGAACTGGCTCAAGAGCAACCCGACCGCTGCGGCGCCGCAGGCCAGCGTGGCCGCGAAGGTGGCCGCACCCGAAGCCGCCACGCCCGCGCCGGTGCCGATGCTCGCCGCACAAGGCGTGCCGAACTACCGTGCCATCTTCAAACAATTCGGCCCGGCCGTGGTCGGTGTGACTGTGGCCGGCACGCACAAGGCCTCGGCCGAAGAACAGGGCCTTCCGCAAGGCATGGAGAACGACCCGTTCTTCAAGTTCTTCCGCGGCATGCCCGGTTTTCAGGGGCGCGGCCCGCAAGGTGGCCAGGTGCCGTTCAAGGGCCAGGGCTCGGGCTTCATCATCAGCAGCGACGGCCTGATCCTGACCAACGCGCACGTGGTGCGCGACGCCAAGGAAGTGACCGTCAAGCTCAGCGACCGGCGCGAGTTCTCGGCCAAGGTGCTGGGGTCGGACGCGACCACCGACATCGCCGTGCTGCGCATCAACGCGACCGGCTTGGCCGTCGTGCGCCTCGGTGACGCACGCCAGCTCGAAGTGGGCGACCCGGTGCTCGCGATCGGCGCACCTTACGGCCTGGAGCAGACCGCCACACAGGGCATCGTCAGCGCGAAAGGCCGTTCGCTGCCCGGCGATGCGGTCGTGCCCTTCATCCAGACCGACGCGGCCGTGAACCCCGGCAACTCGGGTGGCCCGCTGTTCGACGGCAGCGGTGCGGTGGTCGGCATCAACGCGCAGATCTACTCGCAGAGCGGCGGTTTCCAGGGCCTGAGCTTTTCGATCCCGATCAACGTGGCGTTGAAGGTCAAGGACCAGATCGTCGCTACGGGGAAGGCCACTCACGCCCGTCTGGGCGTGACGGTGCAGGACCTGAATCAGGGGCTGGCCGAATCGTTCGGCTTGAAGAAACCCGACGGCGCGCTGATCGCCAACGTGGCGCCGAACAGCGCCGCTGCAGCAGCCGGCCTGAAGCCGGGCGACGTGGTGACCGAGGTGAACGGCGAGCCCGTCGTGCGCTCGGGTGCGTTGTCGAGCCTGATCGGCTTGTCGGCGCCTGGCGAGAAGGTCAAGCTGACCGTGTGGCGCGACAAGGCGCCGCGCGAGATTGAAGCGAAGCTGCAGGCCGCCGATGCCGGCGCCACGCAGGTGGCCGACGCCGATGGCGCGGTACAGCCGGGCCAGCTCGGCCTGTCGCTGCGCGCGCTGACGCGTGAAGAGCGCAAGCAGTCGCAGATCGAACAAGGCCTGGTGGTCGAAGGCGTGGCCGGCCCGGCGGCCAAGGCCGGCATCGAAGAAGGCGACGTGTTGCTCGCGATCAACGGCAAGCCGGTGCAGTCGATCGAGCAGGTCAAGGCCGTGATGAGCGCCAAGCCGAAGAGCGTGGCGCTGCTGGTGCAGCGCGACGGCGAGAAGATTTTCGTGCCGGTCAATCTGGGGTGAGCCCGGACGAAACACGGTCCCTGCGGACCGTGTTTCGCCTGGCGAACGAGCGGGCGCCTGCTGGCGCCCGGGCTGGGTTCGGTGGCCCGTGTTGCATGGTGCAACCGGGTCGATTTTGCACAGAGAAAAGGAGTTCGAGATGAAGAAGTTCTTGCAACGCGCGGGTGTGTCTTTCGCGGGTGTTCTCGCGGCCGCCGTGTCGCTCGGTGCTGTGGCCGAGCCCTCGCAGCTGCCGCCGGAGCGCAGCGTCGGCATCGTGTCGTTCGTTTCGGGCGGTGTCGACATCGACGAAGCGCATCGCTTCGAAGCGGCCTTCAAGCGCTTTCCGCTGGCGATCGAGTTGTTCGAGAAGGAAGGTGCGCGCGATGTGTTCACCGCCTCTGCCCATGTCGTGATCACCGACCGCCACGGGCAGCGTGTGTTCGACGAGATGGCCGACGGCCCCTTCGTGCTGCTGCGCCTGCCTGCGGGCGACTACAGCGTCGCAGCGAGTCTGAGCGGCCACAGCCTGGCAGCACACCCTGTGCACGTCACCGCGAGCGGGCATGCGCGCACGACCTTCGTGTGGCCCGAGAGCGTGGGCTGATGCACCCGAGCCGGCGCACGGGCCGGCTTCAAAGGTTCGTGCGCAGCTTCCAGATCTCGGGGAACAGCACCACGTCGAGCATCTTGCGCAGGTAACCCACGCCCGAGGTGCCGCCAGTGCCACGCTTGAAGCCGATCACGCGTTCGACGGTCGTCACGTGGCGGAAGCGCCAGAGGCGGAAGGTGTCTTCCAGGTCGGTGAGTTCTTCGCCGAGCTGGTACAGGTCCCAGTACGCTTTCGGATCGCGGTTGACGACGAGCCAGGCTTGTTCGACGGCGTCGTTCGCTTCGTGGGCTTTGGTCCAGTCGCGTTCCAGCGCTGACGCCGGCACCGCGAGGCCGCGCCGAGCCAGCAGCCGCAGCGACTCGTCGTAGAGCGACGGTGCGCGCCACGCTGCTTCGACTCGCGCGAGGATCTCTGGCCGGTGCGCGTGCGGCTTCAACATCGCCGCGTTCTTGTTGCCGAGCATGAACTCGATGCAGCGGTACTGCCAGCTCTGGAAGCCGCTGCTGTTCGACAGGTACGGGCGGATCGCCGAGTACTCCGGCGGTGTCATCGTCGCCAGCACGTCCCATGCGTGCACCAGCTGCTCCATGATCTTGCTGACCCGCGCGAGCATCTTGAAGGCGCTGCCGAGATCGTCGCTGGCCACGCACTGCACGGCGGCGCCGAGTTCGTGCAGCAAGAGCTTCATCCACAGCTCGCTGGTCTGATGCTGCACGATGAAGAGCATCTCGTCGTGTGCTGGCGAGAGCGGGTGCTGCGCGTGCAGGATTTCGTCGAGGTGCAGGTAGTCGCTGTAGCTCATGTCCTTCGAGAAGTCGAGCTGTGCGCCTTCCTCGGTGACGATCTTTTCGGTCGTGCTGGTCATGGCAGGGCTCAGGTGACGGCGGCGCGCTGGTTGAAGCGCGCTTCGCGCCATTCACCGCTGGTCAGAACCTGCCGCAGGTGTTCGACCGCGTCCCATACTTCGGCGAAGCG
>JANYFX010000606.1 GCA_025359585.1 Rhizobacter sp.
CCGCCAGCGCGATGCCCACGAGAAGCAGCACGGAGAAGACGGCCGCCGCCGCCAGACCCAACAGCCAGAAGGCGCTTTGCGTCAGCCAGCGGGCCCAGGTCGGCAGCGATGACCCGGTGGATCGGGCCGAAGGTGCATCGGCGGGCCGCTCGGCCGCGCGCTCGGATTCGCTCATGAGACTCCAACGATTGACGCTCGCATTATAGAAAGCGCACTGGCGGCCGATAGTGTTGCAAGGTGGCGCGCGTGGCATTCCGGGGCGCTCTGAAGCGGCCTTGCAGGGTTGTCCCCGAGTGTTGGTTTGAAGCCCGCGCCGCGTGTGAGTTTTGCAACGAGATCAGGGCTCCGAATCCGGAAAATGCTTTGAGACTCAAGGGCTTTACTGCTAGCATTGAAGTAACTTATTAACAATCCAGCACGCTAAGTTGACCGCTGGGGGAAAGGCGTTGTGAGCTTTCTAGACACGTTGTTGGGTCGCAAGCATCCACCGATGATCGGCCTGGATATCAGCTCGTCCAGCGTCAAGCTCGTCGAGTTGGCGCAGACCGCGACCGGCGAGTACGTGCTGGAGCGTTTCGGGGTCGAGAGCTTCGAAAAGGGCTGGATCGCTGACGGCCAGATCGAAAAGTTCGACGAGGTCGCCGAGGCGGTGAAGCGCGTCGTTTCAAAAAGCGGTACCAAGACGCGTCAGGTCGTGATGGCGATGCCGCAGTCCGCGGTCATCACCAAGAAGATCATGCTGCCGGCTGGCTTGCGCGAAGAAGAGCTCGAGCTTCAGGTCGAGACCGAAGCCAACCAGTACATCCCGTTTTCGCTCGACGAGGTGAGCCTGGACTTCTGCGTCATCGGTCCGAGCGCAACCTCGGTGGGTGATGTTGAAGTCCTGATCGCGGCGTCTCGCAAAGACCGCGTGCAGGACCGCCAGGGGCTGGCTGAAGCGGCCGGCCTCAAACCCGCCGTGCTCGACATCGAATCCCACGCTTCGCGCCTGGCCATGAGCCGCATCATTGAAGGCTTGCCGAACGAGGGCAAAGACGCGTTGGTGGCGCTGTTTGAAATCGGTGCCGACACCACCAGCCTGAAAGTGCTGCGTGACGACGAAATGTTGTATGACCGCGACCAGGCTTTCGGTGGCTCGCAACTGACTCAGCTGATCTCGCGCCAATACGGTTTCTCGTATGAAGAGGCCGAGCAGAAGAAGCTCGCCGCCGACCTGCCCGACGACTACGAATCTTCGCTGCTGGCCCCGTTCGTCGACAGTCTGTCGCAAGAAATCGGCCGCGCGCTGCAGTACTTCTTCACCAGCACGCCGCATCACAAGGTTCACTACGTGATGCTGGCCGGCGGCACGGCCACGTTGCCCGGCTTGAAGGACCGCGTGACCGAGCTGACCGGCTTCGCGTCGATGGTGGTCAACCCGTTCGAGAACATGAAGCTCGGCTCGGCTGTGCGCGAGAGCAAACTGCGCCGTGAGGCCCCGTCGTATCTCACGGCCTGCGGCCTAGCCATGCGGAGGTTCGTGCAGTGATCCTGATCAACCTGCTCCCGCACCGGGAGGAGCGCCGCAAGCGCCGCAAGATTGCCTTCTTCGCCGGTCTGGGTGTGGCGGCGATCGCTGGCTTGGCCATCGTCGGCGGTTGGTTTCTCATCGTGCAGCAATTGACGACCTCGCAGCAAGAGCGCAATCAGTTCCTCGTGACCGAGATCGCAAAACTCGACGAGCAGATCAAGGACATCGCAGCGTTGCGTGCCGAGATCGCTTCGCTCACGGCGCGTCAAAAGGCGGTCGAAGACCTCCAGATCGACCGAAATCTGCCGGTCCACCTGCTCAACGAACTCGTCAAGCAAACGCCCGAAGGCATCTACTTCACTTCTGTCAAGCAAGACGGTCAGGTGCTCGCCGTGAACGGCATTGCGCAGACCCAGGAGCGGGTGTCCGAGTTGCTGCGCAACACGGCTTACAACTCCCAGTGGCTGGTTCGCCCTGAGCTGGTGGAAAGCAAAGCGATGACGCTGACTGCGGCCAACAAGGAGCAGAAGCGGCTGTTCGACTTCACCTTGCGTCTGAGCGTGAACCGCCCGCAAGACAAGCCGGCCTTGGTGCCCGTGGTGGCGCCTGCGACACCGGCGAAGCCCGCCAGCGCTGCGGCTCCGAAGCCGGCCAGCGCCCCAGCCCCGAAGAAGGCTTGAGACCGACATGGCGACCAAAGCAAAAGCGATCAACGTCGACCTGAACTCGGTGTTCGAGGGGGCGGCGTCGCAGTTCCGCGCCCTGAACCCGCAGCAGCCGGGCCAGTGGCCGATTCTTCCCAAGGTGCTTGCGTGGGTGGCCGTGGCGATCGTCATGATCGTGCTCGGCTGGTTCTTTCTGCTCTCGCCTGCGCATGACGAACTCGAAGCGCAGCGTGCGCGTGAACCGGTGTTGAAGGCAGACTACCGCTCGAAGCTCGGGCAAGCCGTCAACCTCGCCGAATTGCGCAAGCAGAAGCTGCAGGTCGAAGAGTACGTGACCCAGCTCGAAAAGCAATTGCCCGGCAAGGCCGAGATGGACGCGCTGCTCTCCGACATCAACCAGGCGGGTCTGGGCCGCGGCTTGCAGTTTGAGCTGTTCCGCCCCGGCTCGGTGGTCGTGAAGGACTACTACGCCGAACTGCCGATCGCGATCAAGGTCTCGGGCCGGTACCACGACATCGGGGCTTTTGCGGGTGACATCGCCAACCTGTCGCGCATCGTGACCCTTCACAACCTCGTGATCACGTCGCCCAAGGACACCGGCGGTGCGCTGTCGATGGAAGCGACGGCGCGCACCTACCGCTACCTCGACCCCAACGAACTCGAAGAGATCAGGAAAAACGCGGCCAAGGCGAAGGCCGCGGCAGTGGCCGGGGGAGTGAAAAAATGATGGCCATGTCAACACGGGCCAGGCTGCTCATGTCGATCGGAGTCGTGGCGTTCGTCGCAGCAGGCTGCGGTGGCGAGCAAGACGAACTCACGCAGTGGATGGACCAGCAGCAGCGCGAGGTCAAGCCGAGTGTGCAACCCCTGTCGCCGCCCAAGAAATTCATTCCGCAGGCTTATGTGTCGCTCACCGGCGTCGAGCCGTTCAGCACCCAGAAGCTGAGCGTCGCGCTCAAGCAGGAAGCGCGTCAGCCGAACTCGCTGCT
>JANYFX010000615.1 GCA_025359585.1 Rhizobacter sp.
GCGGCCCTGGCCGAGCGGCGACGGGCCGCGGCTCGCAGGAGTCAACTCCTTCGGCATCGCCGGCACGAACGCGCACGTCGTTCTCGAAGCGGCGCCGCTGCCGGCCGCGCTTTTGGCAAGCGCCCTGCCCGCGCGGCCGGCGCTGCTCGCACTTTCGGCGCGCAGCCCCGAGGCACTGCGTGCGCTCGCGCGCCGCTACGCGGATCAGATCGCCGGCGCTTCGCGCAGCACGCTCGACGACATCTGCTGGAGCGCCGCCACGCGCCGCAGCGCGCTCGAACACCGTGCCGCCTTCGTCGCCGACGATGCCACCGCGCTCGTCGCGCAACTCGCCGGATTCGCCGACGGCGACGCAGCGCCATTCGACGGCACCGCGCTCGATCCGGGTGCAGCGCAGCCGGTGTTCGTCATGCCCGGCCAGGGCGGCCAATGGCGCGGCATGGCGCGCGAACTGCTGCAGCGTGAACCGACCTTCGCCGCGGCGCTGCATGCCTGCGATGCCGCGGCACGACCGCACCTCAGCGTGTCGATCGTCGAGCAGATCGGCGCCGACACGCTGCCGGGCGATGAACACATCGACGTGATCCAGCCGGTGCTGCTGGCGGTGTCTATCGCCTGGGCGCGCTGGCTCGAGTCGATCGGCATCGTGCCGCGCGCGCTCGTCGGCCACAGCATGGGCGAGGTCGGCGCTGCGCACCTGGCCGGCGCACTCGACCTCGACCAGGCCATGCGCATCATTTGCCGCCGCAGCGCGTTGATGGCCGGCACGAGCGGCCAGGGCGCGATGGCGCTGGTCGGCCTGTCGATGCGCGAGACGCAAAAACGCCTCGCCGACCGCGAGACCTTGCTGTCGCTCGCGGCGAGCAATGGTCCGGCCTCGTGCGTGGTGTCGGGTGAGCCCGCGGCGCTCACGGCCTGGATGGCCGAACTCGACGCAGCCGGCGTGTTCTGCCGCCGCGTGCAGGTCGACGTGGCGTCGCACAGCCCACAGATGGCGGCGCCCGCCGCCGCGCTCGCCGCCGAGCTGGCCGGCCTCGAACCCCACGACGCGCTGCGGCCTCTCTATTCCACGCTGCTCGGCCGCGCCGCGCAGGGCCGTGAGTTCGACGCCGCGTACTGGGCCCGCAACCTGCGCGAGCCGGTGCGCTTCGAGGCCTGCGTGAGCCAGCTTCTGGACGACGGCGCGCGCGTCTTCGTCGAACTCGGCCCGCACCCGCTGTTGTGCGCTGCGGTGCGCGAGACGGCGCAGGTGTGCGGCCTCGACGTGCGTGCCCAGGCCTTCGGTCGGCGCGACGAACCCGACCACGTCGGCGCGATCGGCGTCGTCGCGTCGCTGTGGGTGGCGGGCCTCGGGCTCGACTGGGCGTTGCTGCTGCCGCACGGCCGGGTCGTCGACCTGCCGCTCTACCCCTGGCAGCGCGAGCGCCACTGGCGCGAGATTCCGTCTCGGCCGGTGGCGATCACCGCCGCCGACCCGGTACGGCCCGGCCACCACCCGTTGCTCCAGCGGCGCTTCGAGCCGGCCGGTCAGGGGGTGGTCTGCTGGGAGACCACGCTCGCAGCGGCGCAATTTCCCTGGCTCGCCGACCATGTCGTGCGCGGCTCGGTGCTGTTTCCCGGTGTGGTGTATGCCGAAGCGGCACTCGCCGCTGCCAACGAGTGGCGCCCGCGGCAGCACTGGGCGCTCGCCGACATCGAGTTCCTCGCAGCGTGGGCGATTGCACCGGGAAGCTCGCCACGCCTGCAGGTCCGGATCGAATCGACCGGCGACACGCAGGGCCGCTTCGACGTGCACGGTCTCGCGTCCGACGAGGCCGGCGAACGCTGGGAACGGCGCGCCTCGGGCCGCATCGTGGCGGCCGACGCGGTTGCGCCGCTCGCCGACTTGCGTGAGCCGGCCGATCTGCTGTCGCGCGACGAGGCTTACGCACTGCTCGACAGCGTCGGCCTCGCCTACGGGCCGGGCTTCCGGGGCCTGCGCGAGCTGCGTCTCGGCCACATGCAGGCCGTGGCCCAGGTGCAGCTCGACGCCGCGACGCCCGACCCACGCGCAGCGCGCTACGGGGCGTTCCCGCCGCTGCTCGACAACGCGCTGCAAGCACTTGCCGCGGCGATCGCGCAGTCGGACCCCGACAACACGGCCACGCCGATTCCCACCCGCATCGGCCGGCTCGAGCTGCTGCGCCCGCTGCCGACCGATGGAGTGCTGACCCTCCGTTGCTCGACCGCGTCCGGCGATGTCGACATCCACGATGGCCGGGGCGAACGGCTCAGCGCGCTGCGGGGTGTTGTCTTCGAGCGCTTGCGCCGGTCCGCGCCCGTCGCGATCACCGACCTGCTGCACCGCACCGAATGGGTCGAGACGGCAGCGATCCCCAGCAGCGCCGCGCTCGGCCCGGTCGTGATCGTCTGCGCATCGGCCGCGACGGCCGCGCCCCTGATTGACGCACTGGCAGCGCAGGGCACGCGCGCGGTTCATGTGCCGTCCGACGAAGCCGCGTCGTCACCGGCCATCGACGAGCTGTTCGACACGCCGCAGCGCGGCCATCTCGTGCACCTCGGCGCGCTCGAATGCCCGGCCGCCGCCGACGGACTCGGCTGGATCGAGGACGCCTGGCAGCGCGCCGGCGACACCACGCTCGCGCTCGCGCAGGCGCTCGGCCGCGCCGCCGGAAGCGCCCCGCCACGGGTGTGGCTGGTCACGCAGCGCGCCGTGGCCACCGGCACCGGCGATGCACCGCTCGCGCTCGGTGGCGCCACGCTGTGGGGCCTCGGGCGCGTCTGGGCGCACGAGCAGCCGGCGCTGGACCCGACGCTCGTCGACCTCGACACGGGCGGCGTGGCCGACCTCGCTTCCCTGCTGCGCGCCACGCCTGCGCCGCGCCAGCTCGCGCTGCGCGCCGGCCGCTGGCTCGGCCTGCGGCTTGCGGACTGGCACGACGAGCCAGCCACGTCCACGATCGTCGACGCACCGAGCCTGCGGGCCGCAATCGCCTCGCCCGGCGAGCCCGACACGCTGCGCTGGGAAGCTGCGCTGCGGCCGGCGCCGCAAGCGCACGAGGTCGAGATCGAGGTGGAGCACGCCGGCCTCAACTTCATGAACCTGATGTCGGCACTCGGCGTCTACCCGGGCTACGAGAACGGCCAGGGGCCGCTCGGCATCGAATGCGCGGGCCGCGTGGCGCGGGTCGGCGCCGAAGTCACGCATTTCAGGCCGGATGACAGGGTGATCGCGATCGGCCAAGCCTGCCTGCAACGGCATGCGATCGTGCACGCCGAACTTGTCGCGCCGCGTCCGCGCGAAGTTTCGGCGCACGCTGCAGCCGGCCTGCCGATCGCCTTCCTCACGGCGATCCATGCACTGACCCAACTCGCCCGCATGGAGCCAGGCGAACGTGTGCTGATCCACTCGGCGGCCGGCGGCGTCGGCCTGGCCGCGCTGCAGGTCGCGCGGCGCGCCGGCGCCGAGGTTTTCGCGACAGCGGGCACCGAGGACAAACGCGCGTTGCTGCGCACGATGGGCGTGGCGCGGGTGTTCGACTCGCGTGGCGACTTCGCCGATGCGGTGCTCGCGGCAACCGGCGGGCGCGGCGTCGACGTGGTGCTGAATTCGCTGGCCGGCGAGGCGATCGCGGCCGGCCTGCGCTGCCTTGCACCCTACGGCCGCTTCGTCGAGCTCGGCAAGCGCGACATCTACGGCGGCGCCAGCGTCGCACTGGCGCCGTTCCGCGCCAACCTGTCGTACTTCGCGGTCGACCTCGACCGCATGATGCGCGAGCGGCCCGCAGCACTCGGCCGCCAGCTGCGCGAGTTCGTGCAAGACATGGACGCCGGCGTCTGGGCCGCGCTGCCGGTCACGACCTTTGCCGCCGACGATCTGGTGGCCGCGTTCAAGACCTTGATGCCCGGCACGCACGTCGGCAAGCACGTGGTCGCGCTCGACCCGCCACCGATGCGCGTGCAGCCTTCGGCCGGCCTGCATGCGTCGCTGCGCATGGACGGTTGCCACGTCGTCACGGGCGGCCTCGGCGCGCTCGGACTCGAGCTCGCGCGCTGGCTCGCCCGGCGCGGCGCTTCGTCGTTGATGCTGATCGGCCGCAGCGCGCCGACGCCGGCTGCGCAGCAGACCCTGCGCGAGATCGAAAACCTCGGCACGCGTGTGCTGACCGCCGCCTGCGACGTGGCCGACCGCAGCGCACTCGCCGCCGTGCTCGAGCGTGCGCGTGCCGAGGGCGGCCCGCTGCGCGGCGTCTTCCACGCCGCCGGCGTGCTCGCCGACACGACACTCGGCGAGATGACGCCGCAGGCGCTGCGCGCGCCGCGTGACGCCAAGGTGCTGGGCGCCTGGAACCTCGACCGCCTGACGCAGGGCGACACGCTCGATGCCTTCGTGATGTTCTCTTCGGTCGCCGCGCTGTTCGGCACGCCCGGCCAGGGCAACTATGCGGCGGCGAACGCTTTTCTCGACACGCTCGCGCACGACAGGCATGCGCGTGGCCGGCCCGGCCTCGCTGTCGCCTTCGGCCCGGTCGCCGGCGTCGGTCTGGCGGCAGCCAGCGCGGTGCGCGGCAGCTCGCTCGTCCGGCTCGGCTTCGATGGAATCACCGCGGCGAATGCCGTCGAGGCGATCGACCGATTGATCGCCTCCGGCGTTGCGCATGGCGTCTGCGCCGCCTTCGATGCGAAGCGCTGGAACGCGGCGACGGGGCGCGAAGGCGCGATCGGTCTTGTCGAGCCCACCCCCGTAACCAGCCGGGGCGCACTCGACGCCGAACCGCCGCTGCGTGACGCCCTCGCCGCCGTGCCGCCCGGCCCGCCGCGCCGCGCGCTGATCGAATCTGCCATCAAGACCGAAGTCGGCGCGGTGCTGCGCATGGCGCCGCAGCGCATACCGGCCGACCGCGCGCTCAAGTCGCTCGGCATGGATTCGCTGATGGCCCTCGAACTGCGCAACCGGCTCGAGAAGCGCAGCGGCGCATCGCTCTCGCCGACCCTGGCCTGGAACCACCCGACCGTGCTCGCAATCGCCGAGCACCTGGCCGAACGGCTGCAGCTTTCGCTCGATGCTGCCCCTGTGGCCGATGCCGAACTCGAAGCGTTGCTCGCCGACATCGAACAAATGAGCGACGACGAAGCCCGCGCCATGCTCGAAGGTGGAGGCGCGAAAT
>JANYFX010000668.1 GCA_025359585.1 Rhizobacter sp.
TCGTCGCGATCTCGCTCCTGATCGCCACGCCGTTCTTCGTGATCTTCGGAACGCTGTCGGACAAGATCGGCCGCAAACCCATCATCATGGCCGGCCTGCTGATCGCGGCGCTCACCTACTTCCCGCTGTTTCGCGCGCTCACCAACGCCACCAACCCCGACCTGGCCGCGGCGCAAGCCAGCGCCAAGATCACGCTGACGGCAGATCCGTCCGAATGCTCGTTCCAGTTCAACCCGACCGGCACCGCCAAGTTCACGAGTTCGTGCGACGTGGCCAAGCAGGTGCTGGCTGCCGGTGCGGTGAGTTACGAGAACGCAGTGGGCACGGGCCCGGCGACGATCACGATCGGCGAAAAGACCATCGAGTCGTTCACCGCGACCGGCATGCCGCCGGCCGACGCCAAGGTCAAGGACGCTGCCTTCAAGGGCGCCGTCGCTGCGGCTCTTAAAGAAGCGGGCTACCCGACCAAGGCCGACCCCGAGAAGATGAACAAGCCGATGATGGTCGCGATCCTGGCGCTGTTGGTCATCTACGTGACCATGGTCTACGGCCCGATCGCGGCGATGCTGGTGGAAATGTTCCCGACCCGCATCCGCTACACCTCGATGAGCCTGCCGTACCACATCGGCAACGGCTGGTTCGGTGGCCTGCTGCCTGCGACCGGTTTGGCGATCGTGGCGCAGACGGGCAACATGTACAACGGTCTGTGGTACCCGATCATCTTCGCGAGCATCACCTTCGTGGTGGGCATGCTGTTCGTGAAAGAGACCAAGGACGTGGACATCTACAAGAACGACTGAGTGGGGTTCGCGGCCCGTTCACCGGGCCGCCTTCCACACTGCAAACAAAGCCGGCCGGTCGCAAGACCGGGCCGGCTTTTTTATTTTGTGGCGCCGTCCTTCCCGCAGCCGGGGTGTTTTCCGACACGCAGCGCGGCTTGGCCCACCCAGACTTGCGTTCAAACCCAACGCAAGGAATTCGGCATGGAAAAGACCTCTGACCAGATGTATGGAGACCTGTTGTTGCTGCTCGGCAAACCGACGATCGTCGAACCGGAAGTCCTCGCGGGCTACATGAGAGACGTCGAGCGGATGCACTCGCTCGGCCACATCACTTCGTTCCAGTTCGAGCGCGCACGCAACACCTATGCCGCCACGATCGAGCGCGATCCGCGCCAAGGCGCGCCCCAGGCACCCAGCAGTGTCGTCGGCGATCTTCATGCCGACCCTCTCACCGGCGCACCTGGCGCCCACCCTGTCGGCACCGGTATGGGCGCCATCGCCGGCGGCGCTGCGGCGGGCGCGGCGACCGGTGCCCTCGCCGGGCCGGTCGGCGCGTTCATCGGCCTCGCAGTGGGCGCGGTGGTCGGCGGGCTCGCTGGCAAGGGCGTGGCTGAAGTGATCGATCCGACGGGCGAAGAAGCCTATTGGCGCGCCAAGTAGGCTGCCAGGCAAAGCAAACAAGGAACATGAACGTGGACAAATCGATGCTCAAGGGAATAGCGCTCGGTGGCATCGCCATGGTGGTGCTGGGTGCGGGCGCCGTCACGGGCTACAAGACCATGACGAAGCCGGCGTTTGCCGAGGTCGTCTCGGTGAAGGAAGTTGTCGAGACCGTGCTGACCCCGCATGAAAAGTGCGAAGACATCGCGGTGCAGCATCAGGCGCCCGTGAAAGACGAAAAGCGCATCGCCGGCAGCGTGGTCGGCGTGTTGGCGGGGGGCTTGTTGGGAAGCACCGTCGGCGGGGGCCAGGGCAAGACGCTTGCCACTGTGGCCGGCGCCGCGGCGGGGGGCTATGCCGGCAACCGCGTGCAGAAGAACATGCAAGAGAAAGATGTCGTGACCACGAGCGAACACCGCTGCAAGACCGTGAACGAAAAGTCGCAGAAGCTGGTCGGCTACGACGTTTCATACCGCTTCGACGGCAAAGACGGCGTGGCGAGGACTTCGTTCAAGCCGGGCGCGACGCTGCCGGTGAAAGACGGCCAGGTGGTCACCACCGCGACCGTCGACGGCAAATCCTGAGCTCGCGCCGAAAGTGAAAGCCGGCCGGTCGAAAGACCGGGCCGGCTTTTTCATGCCGGCTCAGTCGCCGCCGCCGCACCCACCGCCGTCGCCGCCACCACCATCGCTGCCCCCGCCGTCGCCGGTCGAACCGTCGCTGCCGATGTCACCGAAGCCATCGGTGCTGCCGTCCACGCTGCTGCTGCCGAAGTCGCCGCCGCAGTACGTCGAACCATCACCGCGTTCGCGCAGCGCCTTGCAGTCGGGCACATAACGAAAGCCGTCGGCGATGCCGAGCTTGGTGTCGATCGCGAACAGCAGCGGCAGGCGTGTGGGCGTGTTCGGGTTGATGTGTTCTTCCTTGCAGCAGAACCACCAGGTGCGGCGCAGGCCGACATTGCCTTGCTGTGCCTTGCCGAGCACCACCGCCGGCGTGTGGTGCATGAAGCGCCCGAACGCGCGACGGCAGAAGTCTTGGTAGTTGCGGGTGTAGAGGATGAACTCGTGCCAAAGGTCGTCGGTGATCTGCGAAGGCATCGAGACGAACTGGCGCCGTGCCGCGAGGTGCGCCAGAAAAAACTGTCGCAATGCGCGCGCCACCAGTTGCCCGTCTTTGCCGGACAAGCCCGGTCGGCGGGCCTGCAGCTTTTCGATCAGGCCTTTCGGGAAGCTGAAGTGGCGGATGAACTCGGCGCGCCGTGCCTCGCGCAGCTTGAGCGCGAGCACCAGCAGGATCAAACCGAGCACGACGATAGCGATGAGCAGGATGGGCATGGGCGGGAGTATCGGGCAGGCTGCCGGCTATGCTCTTGTACATGGATGCCAACTCACTCCTGCCGCCCGACCACCCCGAGCGCCTGCGCCTCGCCGACGAGGTCCACGCACGACCGCCCGAGTCGCTTGAAACGCCGTCACGCGCGACCCATGTGGCCGTGCTCGTGGCGGCCGAGCAGCGCGCCGCCGAGCAGGCCCATCTCGCGGCCTTGTGCGAGCGCTTCGGCGTGCCTGCACCCGCGCCCGACGCGACCCACTTCAGCGCCGAGCTCGGCCCCGTGCGCCTGAAGTGGGAACGCCACGGCGAGTTCTCGGGCTACACCCTGTTCGCGGCCGGGCGCAGCCCCGCGCCCTTCAGCGAACCGCCGCTGTCGATGCTGCCACCCGAGTGGCCCGCCGGCATTCCGGGCAGCACGGTGTTTGCAGCGCACGCCAAACTGATCGCCTTCGAGGGCGAAGCCCCGAACGCCGACTTTCTGGCCGCGCACTTCGGCGCCAACGTGCCGGTGGGCGCCGAGATCGGCGGCGGTGCCGGGCTCGCGTTCACCGATTTCAAGATTCGCACTGACGGCTGCGCGCGCTTTCTGGTGCTCGACCGCGGCTTCACGCCGCGCCAGGCCGGCCGCACGCTGCAGCGCCTGTTCGAGATCGAGACCTACCGCATGATGGCCTTGCTGGCGCTGCCGGTCGCGCGCGAACAATCGAAACGCATCGTCGGCATCGAGCGTTCGCTCGCCACGCTCACCGCGGGCATCGCGCAAGGCGGTGGTGACGACGAGTCGCTGCTGCACGACCTGACGGGCCTGGCCGCCGAAGTCGAAAGCGGCCTCGCGGCGAGCCAGTTCCGCTTCGGTGCGTGCCGCGCGTACCACGACCTCGTCACCACCCGCATCAGCGAATTGCGCGAGCGCCGGCTGCCCGGCGTGCAGACCATCGAAGAGTTCATGGCGCGCCGCTTCACGCCGGCCGTGGCCACCTGCGCCAGCACCTCGCAGCGCCTGCACGACCTGTCGGAGCGGGTGGCGCAGGCGTGCGGGCTGCTCTCGACACGCGTCGACATCGCGCGCGAGAAACAGAACCAGATGCTGCTCGAGTCGATGAACCGGCGCGCCAAACTGCAACTGCGCTTGCAGCAGACGGTCGAGGGTTTGTCGGTTGCGGCCATCGTGTACTACGTGGCCGGCCTGATCGGTTACCTGGCGAAGGGGCTGAAGGCCTCGGGCCAGCGCATCGACCCCGACCTCGTGGTCGGCGTGGCGATCCCGGTGGTCGCGGCACTGGCGGTGTGGGTGTTGCGCCGCGCGCACCGCAAGAACTTCAGGGCCGAGGGCGCTTCAGCCGCGCACGAGATGTAGCAGCCGGCGCTGCGATCGGCAGGAGGCCGGTCTATCGGGGTAAGCGGCAGGCGCGCGGGCGCACGCGCGCCGCTAGAGTCGGCGGGCCTGGGTGCGGCCCCGTTGGCTGCACCCGACCCAGGAGACCGGCATGAATCTGTTCCATTCGTTCCACCGTATGGCCGCCAGCATCGTGCTGGCGTGCGCCCTGTTGCCGGTTCAAGCCGCCGACTACCCCGCGCCGAAAGAAGGCGACTGGGTCGTGCGCGACTTCAAGTTCCACACCGGCGAGGTGATGCCCGAACTGAAGCTGCACTAC
>JANYFX010000669.1 GCA_025359585.1 Rhizobacter sp.
CGGTTGCGCTGCCGGCTTACCAGGACTACACGATCCGTGCTCGTGTGACGGAAGGTCTGGGCTTGGCTGACGAAGCCAAGAAGGCTGCCACGATCGGTGTGGCGACGGCTCAAGACTTGACCAACGCTGCGACCAACTTCAACGCCGAAGTGGGTGGCCTTGGCCGCGCCAGCAAGTACGTCACCAGCGTGCAGGTCACTGCTGCCTCGGGCCTGATCACTGTCATCTACACACCGGCTACCGGTGCTGGCGCTGCGCCTACCCTGACGCTCACTCCGTGGATGCGTGACACGGCTGCAGGCCAGTCCTATGCTGCTGCTCTTGCCGCAGGCCAGAGCGGTGCGATTGACTGGGGTTGCTCGTCGGCCACTGCGCTGGCTGCTGCCAACGGTGGTGTGAACCCCATCACGATCATCACCGCAGGCACGATCCAGTCGAAGTACGCTCCGGCTCAATGCCGCTGATCGACTTCTGCTCAAAAAAAGGCGCTTCGGCGCCTTTTTTGATTTCAGGGTGATCTCTCGCTGGCGATCATCGGCATTTCGTCGGCGGTTGCGCTCTTCCTGCCCACGCGCGAAGCTCTTCGGCCGAAGCCGGCGCGACGCAGGCCGCCTCTACACTTGCAGTCCATGCTCGAACAACTCGATCTCCGTCGCCGCGCCCGTGCCGCCGGCATTCACCTGCTGATTTCCGCCGCCGTGGCCGTTGTTGCCGCAGGCCTTGTGTTCGGCGTCTGGTTCCCCGGCATCTACCGTCAGGTGGCCGGTGGTCGCGACCTCTTCATTCTGGTCACCAGCGTCGACGTGGTGCTCGGCCCGCTGCTCACTTTCGCCGTGTTCAACTTGAAGAAGGGCTGGCCGCACCTGAGACGCGACCTCGCCGTGATCGGCGTGATCCAGCTCGCCGCGCTGGTCTACGGCCTGCTCACGGTCTACGGTGCGCGGCCGGTGGCGATGGTGTTCGAGAGCGACCGCTTTCGCGTGGTTTCGGTGGCGCAGGTCGCGATGGACGAGTTGCCGAAGGCCCGGCCTGAGTACCGAAGTCTGCCTCTCAGCGGGCCATGGTTGTTGGCCGCCCGCGCTGCTCAGCAGGGCGAAGAGGCCAACGACGCGTTGTTCCAGGGCCTGCGTGGCATCGACCGTGCGCAGCGCCCGAAGTTCTGGCAGCCCTATGCCGATTCCACCGCCGACGCGCTGGCCCGCGCCCGCCCGCTCGCCATGCTTCTGGCCAAGTACCCGGCCCTCGCCGCTGACGTGAAAGCCAGACTGCAGTCACTCAAGGTCGACGAAGCCAGCGCCAAATTCCTGCCGCTGATCGGCCGTGGCGGCGACTGGGTCGTGATTCTCGACAGCGCCGGGCAGCTCGTGCACTACGTGCCGGTCGAAGGCTTCTTTTGAGTCCATGCTGTCGAGGCGGTTAGCCCGCCAGCACCCGCTGCTCCCGCAGAAAATCCCGGTCGATCTGCTCGCCGAGCAAGCTGACATCGCGCTGCGAAACCCCTTTCTCCGCGAAGTGCGCGCGCCAGCCCGCCACCACCCGCGCCACTTCGCCCGCAACGGCCTTCGCCGACGCGAGCGTCAACGCAAACGAGCGGTGTTCTGAAAGCGCGTTCTCCAGCGTCGCATCGGCACCGTCGCGCCCGACCCGGATCTGCTGATAACCGAGCGCCTGCCCGGCCGGCAACACGTCGAAGGCGGGCGACAGCCGATAGCGCTGCGCTGCGGTCACGATCAGCGCGTGGTTCTTCTCGTGGTCGTCGGTGTTGTCGATCAGGATGTTGAAGACCATCCGCCGGAAGAGCTGCTCGCCCTGCGCAGCGAAGTGATCGGCTTCGCCGCGCCGGCGCAGCAGCAGGGCGAGCTCCGGGTAGCCGTACTCCTGGCCGGCGGCTCGCAGCGCCACGTGGGCCGACAGCGCATGCACACGGAGCGCGCCGACGCGGTCGAAGCGCTGCACCGCCACGGCATGGCCGTCGGCCAGCCGCACCGGAATCGTCGAACAGACGTCGATGCCTGCCTTCGCAGCGAGGGTCATGGCTGCATGTTCGACCAGTGGCCCGTCGGTGGGTGAGCCTGCCTCGCCGAACTTGACGATCCAGGCGGCACCGTCGATGACCATCAGCGCCTTGGGCCGCGCACCGCCGAGCGTGGCGCCGGGTGCGACCAGGCGCCGCAAAGCTTCCTCGACCCGCTCGCCGGCTTCGACGCGGCGCACCAGATCGTGGATTGCCTGCACGTCACCGATCGCGGGCAGCGGGCCGCGATCGCGCGGCTGGTAAGCGGCGGCCGAAGCCGAGACGCCGAGCGCGCCGAACCGGGCGTCTCCCGCGAAGTACAGGTACTCCAGCGTCGACAAGCGGGACGGCCGGTCGAGCAAGCGGATGACACGCTCGCCCCAGCGGTCGGGCCGCGCATCGTCCACCGCGCCGGCGGCCGCGTCGGCCTCGGCGGGCAGGAACTCGCCCGCCTGCAGGGGCGTGTCTTCGCTGAGGGCCTGGCCCGAGGCAAGCCATGCCGGCGCGTATTCGAGCGAAACGCCGCCGGGGTGTTGCGCGCTGCGCCGCACGTGCCGCAGCGTTCCAACCAGGCGCGGGCGCCCCGGGTCGACCAGCCACCAGAGCCAGAGTGAGTCGGTGATCTGGAAGTCGCTCATGCTGCGGCTTTCGGATGACGGGCCAGCCGTTGACGGGCCTCGCGCACATTGACTTCGAGCGCGCTTCGGTCCAGCGAGGGGTCGGCCAGTGCCGGTAACGCATCGGCGCGCCCCATCAGCCACAGGGCTGCAGCGTAGACGCCCATGCCGACGCCGGGATCGCCGTCTTCAAGGCGCTGCAGCGTGCGCACCGACACGCCAATGCGCTTGGCCCATTGCCGCAGCGATTCTCTGCGCCGAACCCGTGCCACCGCGAGATTGGCGCCCAACGCCTGGAGCGCTTGGATGGCTTGCGGCGGCAGCCAGTCGTTGTGAGTTGATGACTTAGGCATGCCATTAAGTATCTCTTAAAATAAGAAAACTGTCATTTAATGGCGCATATGTGTGGAATAAGGTGTCTCTCGCTGATCCGCGTTTCTGCGCATCGGTGCGCTGCGGGTGGCGGATTCAGCCCCGGGCGAGCGGCCCCTAAAATGCGACGCCATGCACGACCACATGGCTGAACACGGGGGCTC
>JANYFX010000691.1 GCA_025359585.1 Rhizobacter sp.
CGCGCTCGGCCGGGCAAGTGCGAAGCCACCGAGCAGGGCGAAGGCGATCGTGATGACCGAGCTGTGCTCCGGGCCCGAGGCCGGGTCGCCAGCGACGAAATGGTTGTTGAAGAAGATCAGCACCGCATACACACAGGCATAAGCGCAGATCGCCCGAAACAGGTCTCGCTCGGCGCGGTGGTTGGCGGCCGCCCAGCGCACCAGCGAGGCCAGCGCGAGGTAGCTGTTCTGCGCGTCCTGCAACCAGATCATCGCCTGCACGCCGGCGTCGTCGGGCGCGCCGCGCGCGGTCAGGGTGGCCCAGGTGAAGAGGAAAAAAGCGCAGCCGAGTGCAGAGGCCATCACTGCATCGGCCAGGCGCACCAGCAGCCGGCTCGACGTGCGCCATTCACCGGCCAGCACGAAGGCGATCGGCACGCCCGCCAGGTTGAACGCCAGCGTGCTGCCACGGTACATCTCGTTGCTGTGGCCCGCGACCCACTCCTGCCACAGGTTGCCGAAGGCGCCGAGCGCCCAGATCACGAGCGAGGCCGCCAGCGCGTACCAGCCGGCGCGTGCGGCCGAAACGTCGACGCGACCGCGCAGTGCCACGGCGACCGCCGCGAGCAAGGGCGCCGCGACCATCGCGATGTAGGCGGCGGGGCTCGAGATCGCTGGCGGCAACGTCAGAAGCACGCCCTGGATCAGCAACAAGAGAACGGGGAACATGAGCGGCAGCGGCATGGTTGCGGCGGGCTCATTCCACCAGGTCAAGGAGCAGCCTTGTGCGAGGCGCGCGGCCCCGCATGACATTGGCCCGCTTAAGCCCTTATTCGCCGGGCCGGGCGGGCGCGCCGATCTCGGCCATCTCACGCGTCCAGGCCCGCGCCTGCGCGCTCAGGCTCACGCCCAGGCCAGGCCGCGTCGGCACGAGCATGCGGCCCTTGCCGATCTCGAGCCGCTCATTGAACAGCGGCTCCAGCCATTCGAAGTGTTCGACCCAGGGCTCGCGCGGGTAAGCTGCGGCGAGGTGCACGTGCAGCTCCATCGCGAAGTGTGGCGCCAGCATCAGGCCGGCGTGGTCGGCGAGTGTGGCCACCTTGAGGAAGGGGGTGATGCCACCGACCCGCGGCGCGTCGGGCATCAGGTAGTCGGCCGCGCGGTGGCGGATCAGGTCCCCGTGTTCGGCCACGCTGGTCAGCATTTCGCCGGTCGCGATGGGGGTGTCGAACTGGGCCGCCAGCGCGGCATGGCCTTCGTGGTCGTAGGCGTCGAGCGGCTCCTCGATCCACACGAGGTTGAACTGCTCGAAGATGCGGCACATCCGCTGCGCGGTCGGCCGGTCCCATTGCTGGTTGGCGTCGACCATGATCGGCACCGCATCGCCGAGGTGCTTGCGCACCGCCTCGACCCGCTGGATGTCGAGCGCGCCGTTCGGCTGGCCGACCTTGAGCTTGATGCCCCCGATGCCACGCTCGATCGAGGCCGCAGCGTTCACCATCAGCTGGTCGAGCGGTGTGTGCAGAAAACCGCCCGAGGTGTTGTAGCAGCGCACCGACTCGCGGTGCGCGCCCAGCAGCTTGGCCAGCGACAGGCCGGCGCGTTTGGCTTTCAGGTCCCACAGCGCCACGTCGAAGGCACCGATGGCCTGCGTGGCCATGCCGCTGCGCCCGACCGATGCGCCGGCCCAGCAGAGCTTGTCCCAGAGCCGGGCGATGTCGCTCGGGTCTTCGCCGATCAGCGCCGGGGCGATCTCTTTGGCGTGCGCGAACTGGCCCGGCCCGCCGGCCCGTTTGGCGTAGCTGAAGCCCAGGCCTTCGTGGCCACTTTCGGTCTGCACTTCGGCGAACAGCATCGCGATCTCGGTCATCGGCTTCTGGCGGCCGGTCAGCACCTTGGCGTCGCTGATCGGCGTGGCCAGCGGCAGGGAGCACGAGGACACGCGGATCGAAGCGATGCGGTCGGCGACGGCAGCCGATCGGGCGGGCGCGGTCATGGGTTTGGCTGCGGCGCCGGTGCTGCGCGCAAGGCCTTGAAGCGCTTGTCGAATTCCTGCCGCAGCTGCTTGCGCACTTCGGCGGCGGCGTGGCGGCGGCGCTCGTCGGCTGTGCTCGGCACGAGCGGCGGCACGGCCACCGGCTTGCGCGCGTCGTCGACCGCCACCATCGTGAAGAAACAACTGTTGGCGTGGCGCAGCGTGCGGCTGCGGATGTTCTCGGCCAGCACCTTGATGCCGATCTCCATCGACGAGGTGCCGGTGTGGTTCACCGCCGCGCGGAACGTGACCAGCTCGCCGACGTGGATCGGCTCGCGAAACACCACCTGGTCGACCGACAACGTGACCACGTAGCGCCCGGCGTAACGGCTCGCACAGGCGTAGGCCACCTGGTCGAGGTATTTGAGGATCGTGCCGCCGTGCACGTTGCCGGCGAAGTTGGCCATGTCCGGCGTCATCAACACCGTCATCGTGAGCTGGTGCGGGGACAGGTCCATCGGCGTTCCCGAAAAAAGCGTCGCGTGTTTCAGGCCTTGGCCACTTCGTGCCCTGCCATCAGCTCCAGCGCCCGGACCAGCGCCGAGTGGTCGGCCTCGGCCAGCCCGTTGGCAGCGCACACCTGCATCAGCTGCGCGGCGCTCGCGGTCTGCGGCAGCGCCACGCCGAGCTCGCGGGCGCCCTGCAATGCGAGGCCCAGATCCTTCTGGTGCAGCCGGATGCGAAAGCCCGGCGCGAACGTGCGCTTGATCATGCGTTCGCCATGCACTTCGAGAATGCGGCTGGCCGCGAAGCCGCCCATCAGCGCCTGGCGCACCTTGGCCGGGTCGGCGCCGGCCTTGCTCGCGAACAGCAGGGCTTCGCCGACGGCAGCGATGTTGAGCGCCACGATGATCTGGTTCGCGACCTTGGTCGTCTGGCCGTCGCCGTTGCCACCGACGAGGGTGATGTTCTTGCCCATCTTCTCGAGCAGCGGGCGCACTTTTTCGAAAACCGCTTCGTCACCGCCACACATGATGGTGAGCGAAGCCGCCTTGGCGCCGACCTCGCCGCCCGAGACCGGCGCGTCGATGTAGTCGGCGCCGAGCGCGTTGATCTTCAGCGCGAAGGCCTTGGTCGCCATCGGCGAGATCGAGCTCATGTCGACGACGATCTTGCGTGCGTTGCCGCCCGCTGCCGGCAGGCCGGCTGCGATGCCGTGTTCGCCGAACAGCACCGCTTCCACGTCGGGCGTGTCGGGCACCATCGTGAAGATCACGTCGGCCTGGCGCGCCACTTCTGCGGCGCTGGCGCAGACCACGGCAGCCGAGGCCTTGACGCTCTCGGGCACCTTGCCGCGCGTGTTGACGAACAAGGTGTTGCCGGCGTCCTGCAGGTGCAACGCCATCGGCGCGCCCATGATGCCCAGGCCGATGAATCCGATCTTCATGAAAAGTCCTTGGTGTGAATCAGCGCGTACTCGAGCCTCAGTCGGCCGTGATCTTGCCGGTCTCGATGACCTTCTTCCAGCGTGCGAACTCGGTCGCCTGGAAAGCAGTGAACTGCTCCGGTGTGTTGCCCACGATCTCGAAGCCGAGTTCGAGCAGCTTGGGCTTGACCTGCGGATCGTTCAGCGCGGCCACCAGCGCGCCGTGGAGCTTGGCCTTGATGTCGGCAGGCAAGCCCTTGGGCGCCGCGAAGGCTTGCCACGAATAGACCGTCACGCCCTGGATGCCGCTCTCTTCCATCGTCGGCACCTCGGGCAGCAGCGGCGAGCGCTTGGAACTGGTGATGGCCAGCGCCCGCAGCTTGCCGGCCTTGATGTTGGTGATGCCGGTGTTGATGTTCATGAACGTGGCATCGACCTGCCCGCCGAGCAGGTCGGACATCGCCGGCGCGCCGCCCTTGTAGGGAATGTGCAGCCCGGTCGTGCCGGTCTGTTGCCAGAACAGTTCGGCCGTGAGGTGGTCGCTGGAGCCGTTGCCGGCCGAGGCGAAACTCATCTTGCCGGGGTTGGCCTTGTGGTACGCGATCACGTCGGCCAGCGACTTGTGCGGCGAGTTCGCCGGCACCGTCAGGATGTTGGGCGCCTGCACGGCGACGGTGATGTAGTCGAAGTCTTTCAGCGCGTCGTAGCCGGCGTTCTTGATCAGGTGCGGCCCGATCACGAACGGCCCGAGCGACGAGACGAAGATCGTGTAGCCGTCGGGCGCCGCGCGCTTGGCCGCCGCGGCACCCACGGTGCCGCCGGCACCGGCCTTGTTGTCGATGATGAAGGTTCCGCCGAACTTCTCCTGCAGCTTCGGCCCGAGCGTGCGCGCGATCATGTCGGTCGAGCCGCCGGGCGGGAAAGGCACGAGCAAGGTGACCGGCTTCGATGGCCAGGCCTGCGCCTGAACGCCGGCTGCGGCCGCCAGCCCGATGACCAAGGTGCTCAGCAGTCTCTTCATGGCGTTTGTCTCCTGGGGTGGCGCCCATTCGGGCTCTAATGTCAGGCATTGTTTGTTGACGGTCCATAGATGTCAAGCAACTTCAGGGTAAAACCCCATATCTGCCAGACATGAAAGTGCCCAAGCTGGCAGAATCAAGCGCTGGTCTCGACGAAGAAATTCAAGTCGGCGGGCGCTGAGCCCCGCACGCCGAAACACCCACACCGATGAACGAACCCCTTCTGCAGACCGACGGCGCCGGGTCGCTTCCCGACCGCATTTACGCCCGCGTGGTCGAAGCGATTCTGCGCGGCGAAATCGCGCCCTCGGGCAAGCTGCCGACCGAAGGCGCGCTCGCCGCCGGCTTCGGCGTGTCGCGGCCCACGGTGCGCGAAGCGCTGTCGCGCTTGCGCTCCGACGGCGTCATCGACTCGCGGCGCGGATCGGGCAGTTATGTCATTCGCGCGCCGGGCGCGCCGGCGGCGATGGCAGCAACGCCGATCAAGAGCCTGGCCGACATCGAACGTTATTACGCTTTCCGCAGCTGCGTCGAGGCCGGCGCAGCAGCCGGGGCGGCCGAGTTTCACGACGCTTCCGACCTCGAAGCGCTGCACGCCGCCTTCGAAGCACTGAATGCCTCGATGGAAAGCGGCGCGCCCGGCGTCGACGAAGACGTGCAGTTTCACCTGGCCATCGCACGCGCTTCGCACAACCCGTTTTTCGTCTCGGTGATCGAGACCAGCGTCGCGCCGATCCGCCAGTTCATGGAGTTGGCGCGCAACGTGACCGACAAAAAGAGCCCGGTGCGCGTGCGCACGACGCAGGCCGAACACCGCACGATCGTCGACGCCATCGTGCGGCGCTCGCCCGGTGAAGCAGCCGAGGCGATCCGCACCCATGTGCTGAACGCGAGGCGGCGCATTTTCGAGAGCACGCCGCTGCCTTGAGCGCGCTTCAGGCCGCCCGGGAATTTGCTTGACAACTTTTTAAGTTGTCAGATAATTTCTGTCACCCGGCAGCCTTGCCACGATCCGAGGGAGCCCCCGATGTCCGACGCCGTGATGCCCGACCTGGCCGCCGTTGCGCCGGCCCGCGCCGCGCTGACGATCCGCATGCACGAGCGCGACAACGTCGCCATCGTCGCCAACGACGGCGGACTGCCGCCTGGCGCGGTCTTGCCGAACGGGCTGGTGCTGCGCGACCGGGTGCCGCAGGGCCACAAGGTGGCGCTTGTCGATCTGGCGGCACACGCGCCGGTGTTGCGCTACGGCATCCCGATCGGCTACGCGCTGAAAGACATTCCGGCCGGCAGCTGGGTGCACGAGCGCCTGCTGAAAATGCCCGACGCGCGCGGGCTCGACAACCTGCCGATCGCGACCGTCAAGCCCGAGCCCTTGCCTGCTCTGGAGGGCTACACCTTCGAAGGCTTCCGCAACGCCGACGGCTCGGTCGGCACGCGCAACATCCTGGCCATCACGACCACGGTGCAGTGCGTGGCCGGCGTGGTCGAGTTCGCGGTGCAGCGCATCAAGGCCGAGCTGCTCGCGCGCTACCCGAACGTCGACGACGTGGTCGGCCTCGAACACACCTACGGCTGCGGCGTGGCGATCGACGCGCCGGGCGCGGAGATCCCGATCCGCACGCTGCGCAACATCAGCCTGAACCCGAACTTCGGCGGCGAGGTGATGGTGGTGAGCCTGGGCTGCGAGAAGCTGCAACCGGAACGCCTGATGCCGCCGGGCACCTTCGCCATCGTCGATGAACGCAGCGTCGCCGACGTCGGTGCCACCGCAGATCAAGCGCTCGATGTCGTCTGCCTGCAGGACGACGCGCACATCGGCTTCATGTCGATGGTCGACTCGATCATGGCGACCGCGCAATTGCATCTCGAACGCCTGAACGCACGCGTGCGCGAGACGGTGCCGGCGAGCGAACTGGTGGTCGGTGTGCAGTGCGGCGGCAGCGACGCCTTTTCAGGCGTGACCGCCAACCCGGCGGTCGGGTTTTGTACCGACCTGCTGGTGCGCGCCGGCGCGAGCGTGATGTTCTCCGAGACCACCGAAGTGCGCGACGGCATCGACCAGCTCACCTCGCGCGCCACCACGCCGGCCGTTGCCGAAGCGATGATCCGCGAGATGGCCTGGTACGACGCCTACCTGCAGCGTGGCAAGGTCGACCGCAGCGCGAACACGACGCCGGGCAACAAGAAGGGCGGCCTCTCGAACATCGTCGAAAAGGCGATGGGCTCGATCGTCAAGTCAGGCTCGGCGCCGATTTCCAACGTGCTCGCCCCCGGCGAGAAGCTCAAGGCCAAGGGGCTGACCTATGCCGCCACGCCGGCCAGCGACTTCATCTGCGGCACGCTGCAGCTGGCCGCCGGCATGAACCTGCACGTCTTCACCACCGGCCGCGGCACGCCTTACGGGTTGGCGGCTGTGCCGGTGATCAAGGTGGCCACGCGCAGCGACCTGGCGCGGCGCTGGCACGACCTGATGGACGTGAACGCCGGCAGCATCGCCGACGGCTCGGCCAGCATCGAAGAAGTCGGCTGGGAGATGTTCCGCCTGATGCTCGAGGTGGCCAGCGGCCGCAAAAAGACCTGGGCCGAACACTGGAAGCTGCACAACGCGCTGGTGCTGTTCAACCCGGCGCCGGTGACCTGAGGTCACCGAAGCGCCGGAGCACCCGGCTCAGGGCGTGTCCACGACCACCGGCGCGCCATTGGCCGCAGCCTTGCGGTGGGTGATCCGGCGCATCCACTGCACCACGTCGTCGACGAAGGTGAACAGCACGGGGATCACGAGCAGGCTCAGGAACGTGGACGTGATCAACCCGCCGATCACGACGATCGCCATCGGTGCGCGAAAGCTAGAGTCGGTGCCCAGGCCGAGCGCGATCGGCATCATGCCGGCGCCCATCGCGATCGTCGTCATCACGATCGGGCGAGCGCGTTTGTGGCAGGCGTCGAGCAGCGCTTCCATGCGTTTCATGCCCCAGTCGCGGCGCGCCATGATCGCGTACTCGATCAGCAGGATCGAGTTCTTGGTCGCAATCCCCATCAACATGATCAGGCCGATCATCGACGGCATCGACAACGCCGTGTGGGTGATGAAGAGCGCGAGGAAGGCGCCCGGGATCGACAGGATCAGCGCCGAAAGAATCGTCACCGGCTGCACGAAGTCGTGGAACAGCAAGACCAGCACGATGTAGATGCACAACACGCCGGTCAGCATCGCGAGACCGAAGCTGGCGAAGAGTTCACCCATCGCCTCGGCGTCGCCCACGGTCGTTTGTGTCACGCCGGGCGGCAGTTTCTGCAGGCTCGGCAAGGCAAGCGCCTGCTTTTCAACCAGCCCGAGCGGCTGCTGGTTCAGCTCGATCTCGAAGTTGATGTTGCGCTGGCGGTCGTAGCGGTCGATCTGCGCCGGGCCGCTGTCGATCGCGAGCGTCGCCACGTTGCCCAGCATCACCGGTCCGCGCGCGCCGGGCACGGCCAGGCGCGAGAGCAGGTCAAGGTCGGTGCGGGCATCGGCTTTGAGCTTGACGACGATCGGCACCTGGCGCTGGCTCAGGTTGAGCTTGGGCAGGGCCTGGTCGTAGTCGCCGGCGGTCGCGATGCGCAGCGTGTCGGCGATGGCAGCACTCGTCACGCCCAGGTCGGCGGCGCGCGCGAAGTCGGGCCGCACGATCAGCTCGGGGCGCACCAGGCTGCTGGTGGAGGTGACGTTGCCGATGCCGGGGATCGTGCGCAACTCGCGCTCGACTTCGCGCGCGTGCGCGCCGAGCACGTTGCCGTCTTCACCGGCCAGCACCAGCACGTACTTCTCGCTCGACCCGCCGAAGCCGACCTTCACGCGCGCACCCGGCAGCACCTCGACCGCTTCGCGGATCTGCGTCTCGATGGCCTGCTTGCTCACGCCCTTGCGCTCGTTGCGGGGTGTCATGTTGATCGTGAGCGTGGCCTTGCGCACCTCGGCCGCGCCGCTCGGCGCGAACGGGTCGGCGCCGGTGCTGCCCCCGCCGATCGCGGTGTAGACCAGCTTCACGTGCGGGTTCTTCTGCACCAGCTCGCGCGCCGTTTCGGCGGCAGCGAAAGTCTGCGCGAAGGTCGCACCCGGCGGCAGCGAGATCGCCACCTGCGTCTGCGACAGATCGTCGGGCGGAATGAAGCCGGTGGGCAAATACGGCACCAGCATGAACGAGCCGACGAGGAAGACGGTGGCCGCGATCGTCGTCCAGATGCGGTGCTTCAATGCGCCCTTGACCCAGCGCATGTAGATCTCGACCCAGCGCCCTTCCTTGTGCTCTTTCTTCGGCGCTTTCAGGATGTAGGCCGACATCATCGGCGTGAGCAAGCGCGCGACCACGAGCGAGATGAAGACCGAGATCGCCGCCGTCCAGCCGAACTGCACGAAGAACTTGCCCGGCACGCCGCTCATGAACGCCGTCGGAAGGAACACGGCGATCAGCGTGAAGGTGGTCGCGATGACCGCCAGGCCGATCTCGTCGGCGGCCTGCATGGCAGCGTCGAAAGGCGACTTGCCCATGCGCAGGTGGCGCATGATGTTTTCGATCTCGACGATCGCGTCGTCGACCAATATGCCGACCACGAGCGAGAGCGACAGCAGCGTCACGCCGTTGAGCGTGAAGCCGAACAGGTACAGGACCGCGAAGGTCGGGATGATCGAGAGCGGCAAGGCCGTCGCCGAGACCAGCGTGGCGCGCCAGTCGCGCAGGAACAGCCACACCACCAGCACCGCGAGCGCCGCGCCTTCGAACAGCAGCGTCATCGAACCGTCGTAGTTCTCCTGGACAGGGTCGACGAAGTTGAAGGCCTCGGTGACGGTGATCTCGGGGTGCGCAGCTTTCAGCGTTTCGAGCTGCTTGCGCACGCCCGCTGCCACCTCGGTTTCGCCGGCACCTCGCGTGCGCGTGACTTCAAAACCGACCACCGGCTTGCCGTTGAGCAAAGCCGCCGAACGCTTCTCGGCGACGGTGTCGGACACGACCGCCACCTGGTCGAGCCGGATGCGCCGGCCGTCGCTCAACGTGATCTCGAGCCGCGCCAGTTCTTCGGCCGACTTGACCGTCGCGATCGTGCGCACCGACTGCTCCGCGCCGCCCACGTCGGTGCGCCCGCCCGAGGCTTCCTGCTGCACCTGGCGCAGCTGGCGTGAGATGTCCGCGGCGGTCGCGTTCAGCGCCTGCAAGCGCGCCGGGTCGAGCTCGACACGCACTTCGCGCGTCACGCCACCGACGCGAGAGACCGCACCGACACCACGCACGCTGAGCATCGTCTTGGTGACGGTGTTGTCGACGAACCAGCTCAGCGCTTCGTCGTCCATGCGGCTCGACGCGACGGTGTAGGTCAGGATCGGCGCGCCAGAGAGTTCCATCTTCGTGACGACCGGGTCGCTCAGGTCGCCCGGCAGGTCGGAGCGCACACGCGCGACCGCAGCACGCACGTCGTCGACCGCTTCCTGCGTGGGCTTTTCGAGGCGGAACTCTGCGGTGACGATCGCGCTGCCGTCCTGCACCGTGGTGTAGATGTGCTTCAGGCCCTGCAGCGTGGCGATCGAGTTTTCGAGCTTGCGCGCGACCTCGGTTTC
>JANYFX010000698.1 GCA_025359585.1 Rhizobacter sp.
CAGCACCGCCAACGGCAATGCGCCGGCCTACCGGGTGCGGCTGGCCGAAGTGCGGGTCGGCGACGTGGTCGTCTACGACATCGAGGCGTTGGTCGTGCCGGCGCAGATGGAATTCATCCTGCTCGGCAACAGCTTTCTCACCCGCTTTCAGATGAAGCGCGAAAACGAGACGATGACGCTGAGCAAGCGTTTCTGATCGACGCTCAACGCACCGGCTTCTTCGCGAAGCCGAATGCGATCACCGCCGCCACGCCGGTGGCCGAGAGCACCAGCAGCATGTCGCGGTAACCCGAGAGCGCGAGCAACAGCCACGCGGTGGCGAGCGGCGCCGAAGCCCGCGCCAGCAGCGTGATGCCGCTCATGGCGCCACTGATGCGGCCGACGTGTTCGCGACCGAAGTACTCGGGCACGAGACTGCCACGCACGATCGTGACGAGGCCGTTGGCCACGCCGAACAGCAGTGCGAACACGAGCAGCGCCGCCATCTGGTCGGCAAGCGCGAAGATCGCCAGCGAGATCGGCAAGCCACCGAGCACCATCAGGCCGAGGCTGCGCGCCGACAGCCAGCGGCCGAAGCCGAGGTAGGCCAGCCGCCCGGCCACCTGCGCCGGCCCGAACCACACGACGACAGCGAGCGCCTGCGCTTCCGACAAGCCCTTGGCGGCGAAGGCCGGCATCACGTGCGCCCACAGCGCGGCGGCAGCAAACGAGTAGAGCGTGAAGGTGGCGGTGAGCAGCCAGAACGCCGGTTCGCGCAGCGCCTCGTGCAAGGTGGTGTCGTCGGCCACGTCGTGCTTCGTGGCAGCGCGGTGCACGAGCGGTGTGCCGCGCAGCGCCCAGGCGTGCAGCGGTGCGATCAGCAAGGCGAGCACCGCGCCGATCACCGCCAGCGCGCCACGCCAGTCGAACAGCGAGAGCAGCCAGGCGGCGGCAGGGAACGACAAGGTGCTGGCGAAACCGCCGACCAGCGTCAGCGCGGTGATGCCTTCGCGGTACTTCTCGGGGAAACGTTTGGTGAGCACATTGAACGCAGGCTCGTAGAGCGTCATCGCCATCGAGGCGCCGAGAACGGCCCACGCGACGTAGAGCCGGGGCAGGCTGTCGACGCGCGACCAGATCACGAAGCCGGCGCCGGCCAGCACCGCGCCCCAGGACATCACCGCACGCCCGCGCCCGCGGTCGATCGCGGCGCCGACCGCGTAGGTGGCTGCGCCCCACACCGCCAGCCCGAGCGTGAACGCGCCCATCATCTGCGGCTTGCTCCAGCTGAAGGCGCGCTGCATCGGCAGCACGAACGAAGAGAAGGTGTAGTACAGCGCGGCCCAGCACACGAGCTGGCCGGCGGCGAGGGCGGTGACCGTCGCGCGAAAGCTCGGCGGGTTCATGCGATGCGTTGTCGCGCCGTGGCGATCAACGCCGCTTCGCGTTGCGCTGAAAGCGCGGCGGTCGGCTCGCGGCCCCGAAGCGATTCGCGCACGTCGCGCAAGCTGACTTCGGGTTCGGTCAGCGTGAGCCCGGCGGCTTGCGCGCGTTCGTTGCTCACGTCCATCAAGCCGCTGCGGGCCCCGCGCTCGGGCCGGAACAGCGGGAGTTCGTTGAAGCTCAGATTGGCGGCCAGAAGCGTCGGCGCATCGACCCACGCGATGTTCTGCGCGCCCAGCATCGTGATGAACCGTGCCCACGTGAACCTCGGCCCGGCGAGGTTGAACGCGCCGGCCAAATCGCGCTCGATCACCGTCGCCACGAAACGCGCCACGTCACGCACGTCGATCACTTGCAGGTGGTCGCTGCCGTCGCCCGGCGCCAGCATCTCGCCGCCCTGCTCCGCGCGCTGCACCCACCACATATAGCGACCCGAAGGATCGCCCGGCCCGGCGATGACCTGGGGGCGCAGCAGCGTGGCGCGGTCGCCGTAGACCTGCTGCACGATGTTCTCGCAAGCGACCTTCAGCGCGCCATAGGTCTCGCCGTTGACCTCGGTCACCTGCTCGCCCGCCGGCGGCAGGCGCGGATGGGTTTCACGCACCGGGCGGTCCTGCGGATCGCCGTAAACGCTGACCGCGCTGATGAACACGTAGCGCTTCACGTTCGCGCGCAACGCTTCGGCACTCGCCCGCACCTGGCGCGGCGTGTAGCCGCTGACGTCGACGCACGCGTCCCAGGTCTGGCCCATCAGCGCCTGCAAGCCCGGTGGGCCTGCGTCGCGGTCACCACGCAAGCGCTCCACCTGCGGCGGCAACGGGTCCGGCGACATGCCCCGGTTCAGCACGCTCACCGCATGCCCCGCCGCCAGCAAGGTTTCAGCAATGTGGCGGCCGAGGAATTGTGTGCCGCCCAGGATCAGGACTCTCATCCATGGGATTATCAGGAACGGGTTTGTCACGGCAGGGACAGCAGAAAAAGGCACGGTCGTGCTAAAACCCCGGGTGACCCCCGCACAGCACGGAGACAAGCCGCCATGGACCTGAATTTCACCCCCGAAGAACAAGCGTTCCGCGAACAGATTCGCGGCTGGGTTGCAGAGAATCTGCCCAAGGACATCAGCCACAAGGTGCACAACGCGCTGCGCCTGTCCAAAGAAGATCTGCAACGCTGGGCCAAGATCCTCGGCAAGAAGGGTTGGCACGGCTGGGCCTGGCCGACGCAGTTCGGCGGGCCGGGCTGGAACGCTATCCAGAAACACCTGTTCGAAGAAGAATGTGCACTGGCCGGTGCGCCGCGTGTGGTCCCGTTCGGGCCGGTGATGGTCGCGCCCGTGATCATGGCCTTCGGCAACGCGGCGCAGCAGCAGCGGTTCCTGCCCGGCATCATGAGTGGCGAGGTCTGGTGGAGCCAGGGTTACAGCGAGCCGGGGTCGGGCTCCGACCTGGCTTCGGTGAAGTGCAAGGCCGAGCGCAAGGGCGACTACTACCTCGTCAACGGCCAGAAAACCTGGACCACGCTCGGCCAGCACGGCGACTGGATCTTCTGCCTGGTGCGCACCAGCAACGAAGGCAAGCCGCAGACCGGCATCAGCTTCCTGCTGATCGACATGAAGAGCCCGGGCGTGACGGTGCGCCCCATCATCACGATGGACGGCGAGCACGAAGTCAACGAAGTCTGGTTCGACAACGTCGAGGTGCCCGCCGACAACCTGATCGGCGAAGAGAACAAGGGCTGGACCTATGCGAAGCACCTGCTTGCCCACGAGCGCACCAACATCGCCGACGTGAAC
>JANYFX010000012.1 GCA_025359585.1 Rhizobacter sp.
GACCGGGTCGCTCAGGTCGCCGGGCAGGTCGGAGCGCACGCGCGCGACGGCGGCACGCACGTCGTCGACCGCTTCCTGCGTGGGTTTTTCGAGGCGGAACTCTGCGGTGACGATCGCGCTGCCGTCCTGCACCGTGGTGTAGATGTGCTTCAGGCCCTGCAGCGTGGCGATCGAGTTCTCGAGCTTGCGCGCGACCTCGGTTTCGAGCTGCGCCGGTGACGCGCCCGGCAGCGTGGCCGTCACCGTGATGGTGGGCAGGTCGATGTCGGGAAAGTTCTGGATCTTCATGGCCTTGAACGCCATCAGGCCCACCAGCGTGAGCATGATGAAGAGCAGGACCCCGGGAATCGGGTTGCGGATCGACCAGGCGGAAACGTTCATGGCGTGCCCCTCACTTCGGCGCCGAGGTGGCTGCGGTGGCCACGGCTTTCACGGGCGCGGCCTCGACGACACGCACCGTGTCGCCGTCGCCCAGAAACCCACCGCCCGCGGCCACGACACGTGCCGCCGCGTCGAGCCCGGCGGTGATCTCGATGCGGTCGCCCACACGCCGCCCGACCGAGACCTTGGCCTGCGTGACCTTCGAATCGGTGCCCACGCGCAGCACGTAGCTGAAGCCGTCGCGCAGCAGCACGGCGCTCTGCGGCAGCGTCAAGCCCGAACCACTGCCGATCTCGAACTCGCCGCGCGCGAACATGCCGGCACGCGCCGTGCCGCTGGCCGGCAGGTCGACATAGACGAGGCCGTTGCGGGTTTGCGGGTCGACCGTCGGCGCGACCATGCGCACCGCGCCCTTCAGGCCGACGCCATTGGCCGGTGTCACGATCACCGGCATGCCGGGCTTGAGCGAAGCCATGTCGGAAGACGCGACCTCGCCACGCCACTCGAGCCGGCCCTGGCGGATCATGCGGAACAGCTCCTGCCCGGCTGGCAGCACCGCGCCGACGGTCGCGCTGCGCGACGAGATCACGCCGGCATCGGGTGCGAGCACCTGGGTCTGCTTCAAACGCAGTTGCTGCATCTGCGCCATCGAGCGCTGCGCGTCCAGGCGCGCCTGCGCGGTGCGCTCGGCAGTGAGGTACTGGTTGATCACCGAGTCGCTCAAGGCGCCGGTGGCCTGCAGGCCGCGCGCGCGCTGCGCGTTGGCCGAGGCCTCGGCGAGCGTGGCTTCGGCTTCGGCCACCGCGGCGCGGGTCTGCGCCACGTCGGCCTGCATCGTGTCGGGCGCGAAGGTGGCGAGCACCTGACCACGCTTGACGACATCGCCGACGTTGACGCGAACCTCCGCCAGGCGCAGGCCATTGGCTTCGGTGCCGACACTCGCTTCCTGCCACGCTGCGATGTTGCCGTTGGCGCTGACACGCAGCGGCAACGCGACCGAGACCGGCTGCGTCACGTTGACCGTGAGCGCGGCCTTCGGGGCGGCCGACGCTGCAGCCTTGTCGTCGGCCGCCTTGACGATGCCGCCGAGGCTGAGCACGAGCACGGTGCAGGCCGCGAGCGCGGCGACGAGCGAGGTGGGGCTGGGTTTGATCGTCATGGTGGAGCGGATGAAGGTGTTCATTTCGTGGTCGCTTCGGTGGCGGCAACAGCGGTTGAGGTGTTCGACCAGCCGCCACCGAGCGCGCGGTAGAGCGAGATCCATGCGGTACTGCGCTCGCGCTGCAGGTCGATCAAGGCAATCTGTGCCTGCAGGGCCGAGCGGCGTGCGTCTTCGAGTTCGTAGAGGCTCGCCAGCCCGCCCTTGAAGCGCGCTTCGGTGGCGCGGAACGAAGTGGCGAAACCTTCGGTCGCGACTTCCGCGTCGGTGTTGCGATCGGCCGTGCTCTGCAACGCAACCAAGGCTTCTTCGACCTCGCGCACCGCCGTTCGCAGTTTCGCGCGGTAGAGCGCGCCGGCTTCGTCGTAGCGCGCTTGCGCGGCCACGACGTTGGCGCGGCGCGCACCGCCGTCGAACAAGGGCAGCGACACCGTGATCGGCCCGATCGACCACAAGGTGCCGCTCTGCGAAAACGCGCCCGATTCAAAGCGCGCCGCGCTGATGCTGCCGTTCAGGCCGATGCGCGGGTAGCGCTGCGCTTGCGCCTGCGACACGTCCGCGCTCGCGGCGATCAGATCACGTTCGGCGTTCAACAGGTCGGGCCGCTGCGCCAGCACTTGCGCTGGCACGCTCGCCATCACGATCTGCGCCGGCTGCGGCAGTTTGGCTTGCCCGGCGGCGAGTTGGTTGCGCAGCACGGGCTCGTCGATGCCGGTGAGCGCGACCAGCCCCTTGATCAGCACGTCGCACTGCGCACGCCGCTGCGTCAGCAGCGCGTTGCCTTGCGCCGCGCTGGCACGTGCCAAGGCCGCACCAGCCGGTGCTTCGAAACCGGCCTTCGCGCTCAGGCCGGTGAGCCGTGCGGTTTCGCTGCGCGAGAGGCTGTCGGCGCGCGTCTGTTCGACCTGCGCTTCGCAGGCTCGCAGGCTCGTGTAGCTGGTCGCGACTTCGGCCGCGAGCGACACGCGCGCGTCGTGCCACGCGGCTTCGGCGCCGTCGACCCTTGCCTGGGCCGCGTCGCGTGCGGCACGGCGGGCACCGAACAGGTCGAGTTCCCAGGCTGCCTGCAGGCCGACGCTGGCGGTCGAGCCGATGCCGCTGACGAAGTCCTGCTTGCCACGCAGCGCGCTAGCGTTCGCATCGAGCGTCGGCAGCAGCGCCGCGCCGGCGGCCACCCGCGTGGCGCGCGACTGCTCGATGCGCGAGGTGGCCGATGCGAGCGTCGGGCTGACGACCTGCGCCGCATCGATCAACTGCACCAGCAGCGGGTCGTTGAACTGCTGCCACCATGACTGAAGCACGGTGAGCTGGCCGCTGTGCGGCAGCGGCGCCTGCCATTGAGTGGGCGAGGTGCCGGCCGTGGCGCTCGTCAGCGGCGTGGGGCCGCTGCTGCAGGCGCCGAGCGCGGCGAGGGTGGCGGCGGCCGATACGGCGCGCAGCAGGGGGAACCTGGGCTTGATCACGACGGTTGTCCGTTTCACGCTTGTGGAGTGCTCACGCAGGCAAGAGGCGGGCCTGGCGCGGGTAAGCGGCCGGGCATCGAGTTGGCGGCGGGTGAGGCCGGAAATATAACAACGCCTCGTGTCAGGGTGCAGCCCCCAAAGAGGCGATGCTGCCGCGGTGCTGCTGACAACGTGATGTCAGCAGCCCGGCGGCAGCATCGGTGGCAGCGGTGTCGGCGCGGGCACGCCGGAGCGCTTTACTTGATGGCCTGCACCCTGTCGTACAGATCCTTCGGCCACGGCGCGTCGGGCGAGGTCACGGCTTTCTGCACCGCCGCGATGAACGGGCCGCGGTCGACCTTGACGACCGAGACGCCCCGCTTGGCGAAGTCGGTGACGAGCGCGTTCTCGGCTTCTACGATGTCGTTGGTGGATCGGGTCGAGGCTTCCCACATCACGTCGGAGACGATCTTCCTGTCGGCCTCCGGCAGCTTGGCCCACACGCCGCCGGCCACGATCGTCACCAGCGATTCCGTGATGTGCCCGGTCAGCATGATGTACTTCTGCACTTCGTAGAACTTCTTCGCGTCGATGGTGGGCAGCGGGTTCTCCTGCGCGTCGACGGTTCCGTTCTGCAATGCGAGGTAGACCTCGGCGAACGCGATCGGCGTGGCGTTGGCGCCCACCGCTTTCGGGAACATCAGGAACAGCGGTGCGTCGGGCACGCGGATCTTCAAACCCTTCATGTCTTCGGGCTTGAGCACCTGCTTGTTGGCCGTCATGTGGCGCTGGCCGTAGTAGGTGTAGCCGACGATGTGGTTACCGTTCGTCTTGCCTTCATACCCGGCCGCCAGTTCCTTGAAGATCGGGCCGTTGCGAAAGGCCTGCCAGTGCGCGAAATCGCGGAAGATGAACGGGCCCGAGGCGATCGACATCGGCGGGTACGCGCGGCCCGCGAAGGCCATGCCGGTGTAGATGATGTCGACCGTGCCCAGGCCCAGCCCCTGGTTGATGTCGCTTTCCTTGCCGAGCATCGAGGCCGGGTAGACCTCGATGTTGATGCGGCCGGCGCTGCGCTTCTTCACTTCTTCGGCGGCCCACACGGCCTGCTTGTGGTACGACTCGCCGACCTCGTAGACGTGGGCCCATTTGAGCTTGGTCTGCGCGGCCGCGAAGCTGCTGCACAGCGCGAGCACGGCCAATGCGGCGAGGGTCTTGAGCGTGGTTCTTTTCATCAAAGTCTCCGGTGTCTGTGGGCGGGTGTGAACGGATCGGCGCCGCGCGCTCAGGGCTTCAGATTGAGCTTGGGGATCAGCGCCTTGAAGTTGTCGTTGTCGCGCGCCATCGTGGCCTTGAAGGCGGCTTCGTCGCCGTAGGCGTAGCCGAGTGCCAGCTTGTCCATCGCCTCGCGCATCTGCGGCTCGTTCATGGTTTTCTGCGCCACGTCTTTCAGCACGTCGATCACGTCCTTCGGCGTGCCCTTGGGCGCACCCAGGCCGCGCCAGGCGCCGAGGCTCACGTCGATGCCACGCTCCTTCAGCGTCGGCACCTTGTCGAAGGCCTTCAGGCGCTGGTCGGCCATGATGGCCAGCATCTTCAGCTTGCCGCTGGCCAGGTGCTGTGCCACTTCGGCCGGGCTCACGGCGACCGCGTCGATGTGGCCGCCGAGCAGGCTCAGCACCGCCGGCGCCGCGCCCTGGTACGGGATGTGGATGAACTTCGCACCGGTCTTGTCTTCGACCGAGGCCGCTGCCAAGTGCCAGATCGAGCCGTTGCCGGAGTTGCCGACCTTCATCTCGCCGGTGTTCTTCTTCGCCGCCGCGATGAACTCCTCGATCGTGTTCCACGGCGAATCGCCCTTCACGGTGATGGCGGCCGGGTCGGCGTTCAAACGCGCGATCGGCGTGAACTCCTCGACGCCGAACTTCGACAGGCCCAGGTGCGGCAGGATCGTCAACTCGACCGTCATCAAGGCGAGCTTGTAGCCGTCGGGCTTGGCATTGACCACGTCGCTCCAGCCGATCACGCCGCTGGCGCCGGGCTTGTTGTTGATGACGAAGGGCTGCGTCATGTGCTTGCGCGCCACGTCGGCGAAAGCGCGGGCGAGCGCGTCGGTGCCACCGCCGGCACCGAAGGGCACGATGATCTCGATGCTGCGGCTCGGGTAGTCGGCGGCGCGCGCCGGGCCTGTGCCGAAAAGCGTGGCGGCCGCAGCGGCGAGCGGGGTCGAGAGGATGAGGCGTCGATTGATCATCACGTTCTTTCGCGGGTGGTTTCGTGGGTGAAATGGAAAAGGATGCGGCGCGCGGACTCAGCCCTGCGGCCGCCAGCCCGAGGCAAAGCGCACCTCGGCGTTTTTCATGTGCTTGCGCATCGCATTGCGTGCGGCGCGTGGGTCGCGCGAAGCGATGCCTTGCAATATCTCGCCGTGTTCGGTGACCGCCTCGCGCCAGATCTGCGCGCCGACGAAGTGCGATTCGAGCTGCATGTAGAGCGGCCCGCGGCGCGCGTCCCACAGCTGCTGCGTGACCATCACGAGCGCGCTGTTGTGGCTGGCTTCGGCGATGCCGAGATGGAAACGGTGGTCGGCGTCGAGCGCGGCGGCGTTGTGCGAAGGCGCGCTGCGCATGTCGCGCAGCGCGTCGTGCAGGCGCTGCAGTTGCGCCGGCGTGGCGTGGGTGGCGGCGAGCGCTGCGGCTTCGGACTCGACGATCCAGCGCGCGCGGATCACATCGAACGGCCCGGGCGCGGGCACCGTGCTGCGCCGCGGTGCGCTGGAGGCCGGCAGCACGAACACGCCCGACCCGCCGCGCACTTCGACCACGCCTTCGACCTCGAGCGCGATCAGCGCCTCGCGCACCGAAGGCCGGCTCACGCCGAACTGCAAGGCCAGCTCGCGCTCGGCCGGCAAGCGGGTGCCGACCGGGTAGGCGCCGCCAGCGATCAGCTGGCCGAGCTGGTCGGCGATCTGGCGGTAGAGGCGGCGGGCATCGAGCGGGATCGGGTTCGGCATGCAGCGCCAGACAAGGTCAATTGGTAAGGCCAATGAATGATTGGCCTGTCCAATTGAGCCGTCAAGCGCCGGAAACCCGCAGCGGGTTAACGCGGCCTCACCAGGCGAACTGGCGTTGTGCGTGCTGTTGAACTTCGCTCGTGTGCGCGGCGTGCGGCACGTAGCCGCGTGTGGCCAGATTCCAGCCATCGGTGGCGCCGGCTTCGCTGTGCGGCACGACGACGGCGGTGGTCAGCTTGCGTGCGGCTGCGCGGGACAGAAGCGATTCGCACTGCGGCGCCGTGAGCTGGCTCGCGAAGCGCAGCCAGCGCTGCTGAACCAGCGCCGAGCGCCACGCGTCTTCGACCGCCCAGCGCGCGAGCTGGCCTTCGCCCGAGAGGCCGGCCTCGATCACGCGCGGCAGCAACGCCATGAAGAAGCTCTTGAAGTCGCGCTTCAGCGGCTTGCCGGGCAGCAGGTCTTCGAAGCGGCTCACACGCTGGCTCCAGCCGGGCTTGAGCAACTGCTGGCTGACGAAGGCCTGCAAGGCCTGCACCGGGTTGAACAGGCGCAGCCGGTTCGGCGGCAGCACCAGCAGCGGCAATGCGCAGGCTTCATCGTGCGGCAAGGTTTCGACGAAGCTGCAGAGCACGGCGGTGCGGGCCCACTGCTCGGCGGTCAGACCATTCAGGCCGGGGAGCTTCTCGGCCTCGACCTGCTGCACGAAACGCAGCGCATCGCGGAAACCGTGGGCCGCTTTCGAGTGGTTCGCCTTCGTGCTCATCACCGCGAGATTGCCGGCCGCGTAACCGGCGTCGTTGCGCACCCGGTCGACCGATGCGTCGGTGGCTTCCAGCGTGGCGGTGGACAGGGCCAGCCGGGTGATCGGGCAGTGGCTCACGTCGATCTGCTGCAGGTAGTTCGGGGTCACCTGCACCAGCTCGACGCTGCGCCCGCGCAGCCAGGCATGCAGCCGCAGCTGCAGCCACTTGCGCACGTGGCGCGTGGCCGCCAATGTGCGCTGGCCGAACGCGGCCTGGCCGGCGAGCAGGCCGTTGCGCAGCGGCGAAGGCTC
>JANYFX010000020.1 GCA_025359585.1 Rhizobacter sp.
TTGCACAACCGGGGGCCTCCGGCGGCCTGGCAGGGGCCCTGCACTGATCAAAGATCAACCAACAGCCAATACAGAAAACCCACCAACCCGTGTCACCCATCCGCCACGAGAAACTGTCACCTATCCGCCCGGTCGCTCACATGCGCAGGGGGCGAGAGTGACTTGTACAGATTGATGTTGGTCGGCGCGTAGCCCAACTCAGAGTACAAGGCCTTGGCGCCAACGTTGTTCCCGAAGACATGAAGCGCAACGCCTGCTAGCCCCCGCTGGGTAGCCACGACTTCCAGGGCGCGGAGTGCGCGACTGGCGTGCCCTTGGCGCCGGTATTGCTGGTGAATGATTATGTCGAAGACATAGGCAACTTTGTAACCAATACGTGGTGCCTCCGTGAACCAAAGAGACCCGACCGCCTTGCCCGACTCGTCGAGCACTGCAAGGAAGAAGTTGTTCTCTGTTTCGAGTCCCATCGGCAGCAGTTGGTCATACTCCTTGCGGGCAAGCTCTGTTGCTTCTTCGCGCGACCATCGGTCGGACGCAACCTTGTCAGCTGCGTATGCGGGCAAAGCCGCTGTGAGCCACGAGGTGTACTCAGTCTTGTTCATCGGACGGAGGATTTGCATGAAGTGTTCCTGCGACGCCTAACGTTTGACATGAGGGGTGACTAAAAGGCGCAGCCTTTTAGGCATCCCCTCGATGGAAGGGTTAGGCGTAATTTTGCACGCGCCTTTGCAAGGCCACAGCAACCTTGACCGGCCCAAAAGCAGTGCCAGCAATCTGGGTGCCGAGGCTAGTTGTAGAAGCGCTGGTGACTTTGCTCACTGTTATGGAACGGGGGCGGCGCAAAAGCACCTAGAAGCACTCGCAAACGTGAGGGCGAATACTTGCTTTGGTTGACGAGGAATGATTCTTCTCCGGTACCAGCCGGTAGAAGCGAGGCTCACATTGCTTCTGGCATTGCGCTACTAGATCCCGTGGTGGCGGCAGGCTCAGCGCGAGCAGAACTCCCGCGAGGATGCTTACAGAAAACCCGACGAGGACGGCAGGAGCAGCCGGAATTCGACTGAAGAAGCGACGAACTGCCGATGTTTTCTTCATGACGCCTAACGTTTGACATGAGGGGGCCGCAAAAGGCGCAGCCTTTTGTGGGTCCCCTCGATGGAAGGGTTAGGCCTTGGCGGACGACACCACGATCTTTGCGAGGCCACGGTCTTGGAAACGAGATGTCTTGCTGCGGAGCTAGACTGAGGTGACTTGCCTTGAGTGAAGCGTGACGCGATTGTGGTTGTTGGTTCCTGCATGAGGCACCGTGCGTGAACGAAGGCTCAATTCTGAATGCTTTTCTTCACCAGCGGCAGCGAACGCGCTCGGAAGGGAATTGCTCTTTCACTGCAAAGTGCAGGTGGTGCGCCGATCGCCGAAGGACGAGCGGCCCGCACTGAGCGTGACTTGAGGCTCAGCGGCGGAGAAAGCACACGCGTTCCTACTAGAGAGCTGCTTGGCATCGAAGTTCTCGTAGCGTAGCTCGGTGCCGACTTTGTATTCACGCTTGTGGGCCTAACGTTTGACATGAGGGGGCCGCAAAAGGCGCAGCCTTTTGTGGGTCCCCTCGATGGAAGGGTTAGGCCTTGGCGGGCGACACCACGACCTTTGCGAAGCCACCGTCTTGGTAACGAGCTGTCTTGCTACGGAGCTAGACCGAGGTGACTTGCCTTGAGTGAAGCGCGACGCGATTGTGGTTGTTGGTTCCTCCATGAAGCACCGTGCGTGAACGAAGGCTCAATTCTGAATGCTCTTCTTCACCAGCGGCAGCGAACGCGCACGGAAGGGATTTGCTCTTTCACTGCAAAGTGCAGGTGGTGCGCCGATCGCCGAAGGACGAGCGGCCCGCACTGAGCGTGACTTGAGGACCAGCGGTGGAGAAAGCACACGGGTTCCTACTGAAAAGCTGCTTGGCATCGAAGTTCTCGTAGCGTAGCTCGGGGCCGAATTTGTATTCGCGCTTGTGGGCCTAACGTTTGACATGAGGGGGGCTCAAAAGGCGTAGCCTTTTGGGCATCCCCTCGATGGAAGGGTTAGACCGCATTCTTGGCACGTGCTAAACTGGTCAGCATACTAGTCAGTTAAAGGTGACGCTATGCACTCTTGGCCCGTACAGGACGCTAAGGCTCGGTTCAGTGAGTTCCTTGAGAGGTGCTTGACTGAAGGGCCTCAAATGGTAACAAAGCGCGGTGCCGAAGCTGCAGTTTTGGTGCCTGCCGAAGAGTGGCGTCGACTCCGAGCTGCTGCTCAGCCCTCGCTGAAGGAACTGCTGCTGACGACCCAAGGACGGACTGAGGCGCTTGCGCCAGCCAGAGGCCGAGCTCGACGGCGCGCCCCCACTGCCTTGCGATGAGCACGATGTACTTGCTTGACACCAACGTAGTTTCGGAGCTTCGCAAGCCGAAGCCACACGGCGCAGTGTTGCAATGGATTCAGGAAATTCCGGACGCTGACTTGCACATCTCGGCCGTAACGATTGGCGAGATTCAAGCCGGTATTGAATTGACCCGCGAACAGGACGCACCAAAGGCGACAGAGCTTGAGCAGTGGCTCGAACTTGTTTCTGGCTCATTCAACGTGGTTCCTATGGACGCGCTTGTCTTCAGAGTTTGGGCTCGGCTGATGCATCGAACTTCCGACACGCTATACGAGGATGCAATGATCGCTGCTACAGCCAAGGTGCATGACCTCACTGTGGTGACTCGAAACGTGACGGACTTCAAGCACTTCGGTGTGAGCGTACTCAACCCATTCACAGCGGCTCGAAGGTGA
>JANYFX010000134.1 GCA_025359585.1 Rhizobacter sp.
GAGGCGCTGAGGAAGTCGGCCAGCATCACGAGCAGCAGGAAGGTCAGCAGGATCGTGCTGGCCTCGCCGCCGTTGAGCATCTTCATCGACTGATCCATCAACTGCCCCAGGCCCCCGGCGCCGACGAAGCCCATCACGACCGAGGCGCGCACCGCACATTCCCAGCGGTAGACGGTGTACGACGCGAGCTCCTGCGCCGCGCCGGGCAGCAGGCCGTAGAGCAGCGCAGCGATGCGCCCCGAGCCGGCTTCGAGCAGCGCGCGCGCCGGGCGGGTGTCACTCGACTCCAGGATCTCCGCATACACCTTGCCGAGCATGCCGCCATACGTGATCGCGATGGCCAGCACCCCGGCGCCCGGCCCGAGGCCGAGCGCACGCACCAGCACCAGCGCCCAGACGACTTCGGGGATCGCGCGCAACAACAACAGCAGCATGCGCGCTGCGCCGCGCACGACGGCGCCAACCGCGCGCCCGCGCCCCGGGCCGATGCGCGAGATCGACAAAGACTCGGTCATCACGAAGGCCAGCGGCACCGCCAGCAACAACGCGAGCGCGATGCCCGCCGTGGCCATCGCGAGTGTCTGCAGCGTGGCCTTCAGCAGCAAACCGAGGAACTCGGCCGAGGTAACCGGCGGCAGAAAGCCGGCCAGAAAATCGCCCATCACGCGCAGGTTGCCGGGCTCGAACAAGGCCCAGGGTTTGAACTCGGCGAGCAGCAGCATCGGCCACAGAACGACCACACCGACGAGCAGCGCGGTGGCACGCGGCAGCGCCTGCGGGTCGCGCTCCATTGCGCGTGCCACGGCCACGTTCACCGGCAACCCGGGCGTGCGAGCGGCACGACGTTGCCGGCGGTTTGTGGCAGCGGCAGCGGCAGCGGCACGCCTTGCGTTGGCAAGGCCGCGCCTTCGGTGGCGTAGAGGTCGTGGAGCATCTGCGGCGTGACGCTCGCGGTGGCGGCGTCGAACACCACTTCACCAGCACGCATGCCGACGATGCGCGGGAACCACTTCAATGCCAGATCGACGGCGTGCAGTGAAGCCACCAGCGTGGCGCCACTGCGCTCGTTTTGCGCAACGAGCTGCGACAGGGCCAGGTCGGCCAACGCCGGGTCGAGCGCCGAGACCGGCTCATCGGCCAGCAGCACCTCGGGTTGTTGGTATAACACGCGCGCGATGCCGACGCGCTGCAATTGCCCACCGGAAAGCCGGTCGCAGCGCTCGAACAAACGGTCGGACAAGTCGAGCCGCGCCAGCACCTCGCGCGCGCCGACGATGTCGGCCGGGTAAACGAGCGAAGCCAGCCCGCGCCGCAGCGACCACGCACCGAGCCGGCCCGCAAGCACGGCGGTGACAACACGCAGCCGCAGCGGGATCGGCGGCGCCTGGTGGATCAACCCGATGCGCGCGCGCAGCCGTTTCAAACCGCTGGCACTCAACTGCCACGGGTTGGCACCGAGCGCTTCGATGCGGCCTTCGGTCGGCCGCAACCCGGCTGCCGCGAGGCGCAGCAAACTCGTCTTGCCAGCGCCCGACGGGCCGATCACGGCCAGGCGCTCACCAGCCGCGAGCGCGAGGCTGACACGGTTCAGCGCACGATGCCCGTTAGGGTGCACCAGCCCGAGCTGGGCCAGCTGCAAACTCACTTGATGAGACCGGCCGATCGCGCTGCGGCTTCCACGCCTTCGTAGTTCGATGCGTTCGTCGGAATGAACTTGCTGGCGCGTTGCAGGCCCATGATTTCCTTCTGCTCGGCAACGTTCGGGTCGAGCTTCAGGAACGCATCGGTCAGCTTCTTCGTGATCGCCGGCTCCAGGCCCGGGCGCACGGTCCAGTTGTAATCGTAGTACGGCGGGGTGGTCAGCAAGACCCGCACCTTGGCGGCGTTGGGATTCGCGCCCTCGACGAGCTTGTCCCACACCGAGGCGTTGAGCACGCCGGCTTCGGCACGGCCCGAAGCGACGAAGGCCACGGTCGCGTCGTGCGCGCCCGAGAACGCCACGGCCTTGAAGTCGGCCTCGGGGTTCACGCCGGCCTTGAGCAGAAAGAAACGCGGCATCAGGTGGCCCGAGGTCGACGACGGCGCGCCGAACGCGAAGTTCTTGCCCTTCAGGTCGGCCAGGGTCTTGGCCGGGCTGTCGATCGGCACGATGAACTTGCTGGTGAATTTCTCGTCTTCGGCGCGCTGCACGATCGGCACCGCACCGCCGTTGGTGCGGATCTTCGCTTGCACGAAGGTGAAACCGCCGAGCCAAGCCAGGTCGATCTTGTTGCTGGCCAAGCCTTCGACCACCGCCGCGTAGTCGGTGACCGGCGTGAACTGCACGTCGAGGCCGGTCTCTTTCTTGAGGTAGTCGCCGAGCGGCTTGAACTTGCGCTGCAGTTCGGTCGGTGCTTCATCGGGGATGGCCGAGACGCGCAGCACGGTGGTCTGCGCCATCGTGGTCACCGTGCTGGCCAGCAGGGCGGCGGCGACGAGCGTTTTGGCGAGGGAATGTTTCATGGGTCGATTGCTCTCTGACAAAAGGTAAAAGGCTCAAAGCGCCACGCTGCGAAAGCCGGCGAAGACGTCGCTGCGCTGCGGCTGGAAGAAGTTGCGGTAACACGGGTCGTGCATTCTGGCGTGCGTGGCGAAGGCGCCCCCGCGCAACTCGCGATGATCGCCGAACCACGGGGCCGAGTACTCGCTGTACGGTCCGGGCGTGAAACCGGGGTAGGGCTGGAAGGTGTCGGCGGCCCACTCCCAGACGCTGCGGCCCCACTGGATGTGCGAGGCGGCGCGCTCCCATTCGGCGGCGCTCGGCAAGCGGCGTTTGGCCCAACGGCAATACGCCTCGGCCTCGAAGGCGTTGACGTGGATCACAGGCTGATCGGTGTCGAGCGGCAGCCAGCGGTCGAACCAGCGGGTTTGCCAGCCGCTGGTCTTGTCGAGTCGCCAGCGTTGGGGTCGCGACTTGTCACTGTGCGCGCGCCACTCGCCTGCGGCATCGGGCCAGAACGCCGGATCGTCGTAACCACCGGCTTCGACGAAACGCAGGAACTGGCCGGCGCTGACGGGTGTGGCGTCGATCTCGAAGTCATTCAACGTGACGCTGCGGCCGGGGCCTTCGTTGTCGAACGCGAAGCCCGCTTCGTCGATGCGTCGACCGAGTTGAAACTCGCCACCTCGCACGAGAACGGGTGCGGCGTGCGCGAGAGGCGCGAGCGCTGACCCGGCCGGTGCCGCACAGCCCAAAGCCGCACGCAGCCACACGAAGGCTTCGGCGTGCATGTCTTCGTGGAACAGCGCGAGCCGGTGGAAGTAATTGGCCGCGTCGTCGTTGGTGGCCGGCAGCGCGGCGATGCACGCATCGAGCTGGCCTTGCAGCATCTCGCCGAGCCGGCCGCGTGACGGCATCGGCGTGGTCCAGCGCGCCGCATGCGCGAGCCGGGCCGAGTCGAAATGTTCGTCGGGTCCGGCGTGAAGCGCCGGGCTCTGAGCCCGCGCCGTGCCGTCGGCCGCGCGGTGGTGCGGCCCGCGCAGCACCCAGAACTCGGCGAACCACGCGAGGTGCCCCAGCTCCCAGCGCACCGGGTTGACGCCGCCTTGTTCGGGCATCTGCCATTGCGCGTCGGACAGGTCGGCAACGAGCGACCAAGTGTTCGCGCGGCACTCACGCAGAGCATCGGCCAACGCCATGCCGTGAAGCCGGCGTGCGTCAGGCACGGCCTGCCCGCGCGCATGACAAGATCGCGCCATGGTTTCCCGACGACCTCGCGTCTGCATCGTTTCGCCCGCGCTGGCCGATGCGAACAACGGCAACTGGCACACGGCCTCGCGCTGGCAGAAGTTTCTGGCGCCTGTTGCCGACGTGCAGATCGTGCTGGCGTGGAACGGCGCACCCGCCGACGTGCTGATCGCCTTGCACGCGCGCCGCTCGGCCGACTCGATCGAGCGCTTCGCAGCCGCCCACCCGCGCGCACCGCTGGCGCTGGTGATGACGGGCACCGACTTGTATCGGGACATTCGAACGGAGGCGCTTGCACAACATGCCTTGCAGTGTGCCAGCCACGTGGTGGTGCTGCAGGACGAAGGGCTCACGGCGCTGCCAGCGGAAGTGCGCGCCAGGGCGCGCGTGATCGTGCAATCGGCGACGAAGCTCGTGCGACGAGCTTCATCGACAAGGCCTTTCGAGCTGGTCGCCGTGGGCCATCTGCGCGAGGAAAAAGACCCCGCCACGCTGATGGCCGCGATGCGGCTGTTGCCGGCCGATTCGGCTTTGCGCATCACCCACATCGGCAAGGCACTCGACCCCATGCTGGGCACGCTCGCACAGCAGACGATGCAAGCCTGCCCGCTCTATCGCTGGCTTGGCCCTCTTCCACGCACCAGCGCGCGGCGCCACATTGCACAAGCGCATGCGCTCATCCACATGAGCCGGATGGAAGGTGGCGCGAACGTGGTGATCGAAGCCATTCGCTGCGGCGTGCCGGTGCTCGCGAGCCGCATCGACGGCAACGTGGGCCTGCTCGGCGCCAACTACGGCGGTTATTTCCCGGTCGGCGACGCATCCGCGCTGGCGCGGCTGATGCAACGCGCAGCGAGTGACGAGACCTTCATCACCCACCTGCGTGCGCAATGCGCGCTGCGCGAACCACGCTTCACGCCCGCCACCGAGCGCGCCGCCGTGCGGGCCTTGCTGGCCGACATGCTCGCACTGCACACATCACCCGGCGCTGACACAATCGCCGCACCGCAGTGACCACTGCGCCACACCGATCGCACACCATGACTTCCTCCACCACGCCGACCACCCCCGCGCCGCTGCGCCTCACGAGCTTCTCGCACGGTGGTGGCTGCGGCTGCAAGATCGCGCCGGGCGTGTTGGCGCAGATCCTGAAGAACAGCGGCGGCGGGCTCATCCCGAAAGAGCTGATGGTCGGCATCGAAACCGCCGACGACGCGGCCGTGTACCGCCTGAACGACGAGCAGGCGCTGATCGCGACGACCGACTTCTTCATGCCCATCGTCGACGACCCGTTCGACTTCGGCCGCATCGCCGCCACCAACGCAATCAGCGACGTGTACGCGATGGGCGGCAAGCCGATCATGGCGCTGGCGCTCGTGGCGATGCCGGTGAACCAGCTGCCGCTCGAAGCCATCGGCCAGATCATCAAGGGCGGCGAAACGATCTGCCGCGAAGCCGGCATTCCGATCGCTGGCGGGCATACGATCGACTCGGTCGAGCCGATCTACGGGCTGGTCGTGCTCGGCCTCGTGCACCCCGACCGCGTGCGCCGCAATGCCGATGCAAAAGCCGGCGACGTGTTGATCCTCGGCAAGCCGCTCGGTGTGGGCGTGCTCTCGGCCGCGCTGAAGAAGGGCAAGCTCGACGACGCGGGTTACGCGCAGCTCGTGAAGGTCACGACGATGCTGAACAAGCCCGGCATTGAATTCGCCGCAATGGCAGGCGTGAACGCATTGACCGACGTGACCGGCTTCGGCCTGGCCGGGCACACGCTCGAACTGGCGCGCGGCGCGAAGCTGACCGCCGTGATCGACTGGCACAAGGTGCCGCTGCTCGCCGGCGTGAACGCGATGGCGGCCGACGGGTTCGTGACCGGCGCCTCGGGGCGCAACTGGGACGCGTATGGCCACGAGATCACGCTCGCGGCCGGGCTGCCGGCCACGGCACGCGACCTGCTGAGCGATCCGCAAACCTCGGGCGGTTTGTTGGTGAGTTGCCGGCCGGAGACAGCAGCGGAAGTGCTGCGTGTGTTCAGCGCTGCAGGCTTCGATCAGGCGGCCGTGATCGGGCGCATTGAAGCGGGGAATGCGGGCCTTCGCGTGGAGTGAGTCGCGCCGCAACGATCTTCGCTGGCGCGGCATACGGGAACGATGAAGGCCGCGTCAGGCGGCCAGCAAGTCCCGCAGTACGGCGGCGGCGTGCTGGCACTGCGCACGCGTCACATCGAGGTGCATCACTGCGCGCACGGTGCGAGGGCCGAAGGCGTTGACGAGCACGCCGCGAGCACGCGCCTGGGCACTCAGCGTCGGCGCATCGATGGCCAGCGTCGCCGGCAAGTGGAACACCACGATGTTGGTCTGAACCGTCGCCAAGTCCAGCAGCACCGGCCCGCCGGCCACCAGAGCTTCGGCAAACACGCGCGCATTCGCGTGGTCTTCTGGCAGCCGCGCCAGATGGAAGTCGAGCGCATGCAGCGCCGCGGCCGCGAAGATGCCGTTCTGGCGCATCGCCCCGCCAAGGCGGTGGCGGTGCCGGCCGGCGGCCGCGATCAACGCCTTCGACCCGGCCAGCAGCGACCCACCGGGCGCGCCCAGGCCCTTGCTGAAGGCGACGGCCACGAGGTCGAAGGGAGCAGCGAGTTCACTCACGGGCAGGCCGCTGGCGGCGCTGGCATTCCACAGCCGGGCACCGTCCAGAAAGGTCGCCAGACCCAGCTCGCGCGCCACCGCACAAATGCGCAGCACCTCGTCCTGCGGCACCACCACGCCGCCGGCGCGGTTGTGCGTGTTCTCGACTTCGACCAGCGTGGTGCTCGGAAAGATCGCGAAATTGCGCGGCTTGGTCGCGGCGCGCAACTCGTCGGCGCTGAACCGGCCGCCTTGCCCGATCTCGTGAATCTGCACGCCCGCGTTGGCCGCTGCGCCGCCGAGCTCGTGCCAGGCGGCGTGAGACTCGCGGCACGCGATCACCTCGTCGCCCGGCCGGGTCAGGGTGCGCAGCGCCACCTGGTTGGCCATCGTGCCGGTGGGAAGCCACACAGCGGCCTCCTTGCCGAGCAACTCGGCGCAGCGCGTCTGCAGCCGGTTGGTGCTGGGATCCTCGCCGTACTGGTCGTCGCCCACCAGGGCGCCAGCCATGGCGGCCCGCATGGCGTCGGTGGGCTGCGTGACGGTGTCGGAGCGAAGGTCGATGCGTTCAGTCATCAGTTCGGCCGGTGACGCGGTTCGGGTTCGAAACACTCGGCAGAGAGGCTAGTACGGCGGCGGTTTGCGCGCGCGCTGTTCGCGGGCCGCTTCTGTCCACCAGGCCAGGTCATCGGCGAAGCGTGGGAAGGCTTTCTGGAGTGCTTCGCCGCCGCTGCCGATCGGCTCGCTGTCGGCATTCAAGGCTTGCGAAATGGGCCCGACCGCCAGCGTGCTCGAAATAACGACCATGCCCATTTCCGACAGGATGCTGTGCCACAAGGTGCCGGCCCGGACCCCCGAAAACCGGCCCGCAGAATAGCTGGCGATGGCCGCCGGACGCCAGAACCATTCCTCGAGAAAGTGGTCCGTCAGGTTCTTGAGGCCCGGCTGCGGGCCCCAGTTGTACTCGCCGGTCACGAAGACGAACGCATCCGCACTGCGGATCTTCCCCGCCAGGGCTTCCATCGCCGCAGGCGCCGTGCCTTTCGGGTACTCCTTGTACATGCGATCCAGCATGGGCAGATCGACGGCCTTGGCGTCCACCAGCTCGGCGTCGGCCCCTCGAGACCGAAGCCCCTCGACGACATGGTTCGCCAGGCGCACGCCCATGCGGTCGGCCCGATAGGAGCCGTAGAACACCAGAATGTTGTCAGCCATGGATCATTCTCCTTTGATCGGTCGAATCGAGAAATTTTCCTCATCACCGCCATGCCACAGGCCCCAGTCAGGGGGAGGCAAACTTCGTTGCCGGCGCCTAGTCTGAAGACATGAGCAATCCATGGTCAACCCTCGTCGAGAGTCTGTCGGGCACAGAACGAAAGACGCCCAAGTCGTGGCCGGTGGCCAGAGTGCACCGCATGCTCGACGACCCACCCTCGGGCAAGCTTGGGCATCCGATGCGCCACGGCTTGGCGGAGAAGCTGCGGCGTCCCGCGCTGGCTCAAGCGCCAGGACGATCCTCGCCGGTGGGGTGCCCGTGTGCCGCGTGCGCGCTCGGGCTGCGGCAGCCGCTGCCTGCCACATAGTGGCGTGAGCGAAGCCCATGGTCAACACGCGAACAGCCTGCTGCGTTGAGAACCCATGAACGCCATCGACCCTCGCTTCCCGCTGGGCAAACCGCTGAATCGCCCCGCGCCGCCGTCGTTGCGCCCGATCTCGGGGCGACCGAACTGGTTCATCGATTCGCGCGGGGTGGAGCGTTATGTCGAGCGCCCCGCCCAACAATCGGTGAGTCGCTGAAAGCGTCAAAGCGCGGCCGCGAGCCGCGTGCCCTGATCGATCGCCCGCTTCGCGTCGAGCTCACCGGCTTCGTCGGCCCCGCCGATCAAGTGCGTCTTCACGCCGGCCTGACGCAAGGGTTCCAGCAGTTCCCGCAGCGGCTCCTGCCCGGTGCACAGCACGACCGTGTCGCACTCGATCAACTGCCCTTCGCTGTGCTTTTCGCCATAGGTCACGAACAGCCCCTGTGGCGTGATGCGCTCGTAGTTCACGCCACCGATCATCTCGACCTTCTTCATCTGCAAGGCCGCGCGGTGGATCCATCCGGTCGTCTTGCCCAGGCCCTTGCCGAGCTTGCCACTCTTGCGCTGCAACAGCGTGACCTGCCGCGCGGCGGGCGCCGGCTGCGGCCGCACCACGCCGCCGCGCACCGTGCCCGGGTCGGCCACGCCCCATTCGGTGAGCCACTCGTGCAGGTTCATGGTCGGTGAATGGCCGGGCGCGGTGACGAGGAACTCGGCCACGTCGAAGCCGATGCCGCCGGCGCCGACGATCGCCACGCGCGCACCGACGGCCTTGCCGTGCAGCAGCACGTCGACATAACTCAGCACGTTCGCGCCGTCCGAGCCGGGGATCTTCGCGTCGCGTGGCAATACGCCGGTGGCGAGCACGACCTCGTCGAACTTCTGCGCCAGCAACTGCGCCGCCGTGACGCGTGTGCCCAGGTGCAATTGCACGCCGGTGAGCGTGATGCGGCGCGCGAAGTAACGCAGCGTTTCGCTGAACTCTTCCTTGCCCGGGATCAGCTTGGCCATGTTGAACTGGCCGCCGATCTGCGCGGCCGATTCGAACAGGTGCACTTCGTGGCCGCGCTCGGCGAGCGTGGTCGCGGTCGCAAGGCCTGCGGGCCCGGCGCCGACCACGGCGACGCGCTTCTTCTTCGCGACCGCACGGATCAGCAGCGTGGTCTCGTGCCCGGCACGCGGGTTCACGAGACAGGACGCGAGCTGCGACTTGAAGGTGTGGTCCAGGCAGGCCTGGTTGCAGGCGATGCAGGTGTTGATCTGGTCGCGCTGGTTCGCAGCGGCCTTGTTCACGAAGTCTGCGTCGGCGAGCAGCGGGCGCGCCATGCTGACCATGTCGGCACAGCCTTCTTCGAGAATGGCCTCGGCCACCTCGGGCATGTTGATGCGGTTGCTGGTGATCAGCGGCAGCATGTAACCGGCCGCGCGCAGCTCCTTGCGCATCTTCTGCGTGACCCACGCGAAGGCACCGCGCGGCACGCTGGTGGCGATCGTCGGCACCCGCGCTTCGTGCCAGCCGATGCCGGTGTTGATGATGGTAGCGCCTGCATCGGCCACGGCTTTGGCGAGCAGGACCACCTCTTCCCAGCTGCTGCCGTCGGGGATCAGGTCGAGCATCGACAGGCGGTAGATGATGATGAAGTCGGCGCCGACCGCCTCGCGCACACGCCGCACGATCTCGACCGCCAGGCGCATGCGGTTCTCGTAAGCGCCGCCCCATTCGTCGCTGCGGTGGTTGGTGTGCGTGACGAGAAACTGGTTGATGAAATAACCCTCGCTGCCCATCACCTCCACACCGTCGTAGCCGGCTTCGCGCGAGAGCTTGGCGCAGCGCACGAAGGCGCGGATCTGGCGCTCGATGCCACGCGCGCTCAGCTCACGCGGCGTGAACGGCGAGATCGGGCTCTGGATGCGCGACGGCGCCACGCAGAACGGCTGGTAGCCGTAGCGGCCGGTGTGCAGGATCTGCAGCGCGATCTTGCCGCCTTCGGCATGGACAGCGTCGGTCACCAGCTTGTGGCGCTTGGCCCCGCCACTCGTGCTGAGCGTGCCGGCCAGCGGCTTGGCCCAGCCTTCGATGTTGGGTGCGAAGCCGCCGGTCACCATCAGGCCGACGCCGCCGCGCGCGCGCTCGGCGAAGAACGCGGCCATCGCGGGAAAGTGCTTGCGGCCGTCTTCCAGACCGGTGTGCATGCTGCCCATCAGCACGCGGTTCTTGAGCGTGGTGAAGCCGAGGTCGAGGGGGCTGAGCAGGTGAGGGTACGGCGCGGGCATGCGGTGGGCTTTCGGCAGCGCCCGGCGGGCGGCGGCCTCGATCATCGCAGCGAAGTGCCGTGCCCGATGCCGTGGCTTTCGCTCGGGAAAAAAGCGCCGGCTCAGGCGCAGACCAGCGCCATCAGCTTCGCCGGGGCGATGTGGGCCGTACCGGCGCGCTCGCCCAGCAAGGCGACGATCGCGAACTCGGGCCGGCTCGTGTCGCGCCGCAGCGGCTCGCTCACGGCGGCGCCGCGGGCGTTGGTCACGGTGGCCACCTCGGGCTTGTGGGCGCCGGGCCCGCGCCGCACCACGATGCCGGTTTCGCCCGAGGCAAACCGAACGAAACAACCCGGCGGGTACAGGCCGAATTCCTTGATGAGCGCCGCGGTGGTGGGGTCGCCCGGGTGGTCGGCGAACAGGCTGCGCGCGACGCTGTCGGCGGCCATCGCGTCGCGGCTTTGGCGCGGGCTCAGGCGGGCGGTGTACACGTCGCACTGGTGCAGCACGGCGGCCAACGGGGTCACGTCGCGCAGGCCCGTCGGGTAGCCGCTGCCGCTGCTGGTCTCGTGGTGCTGGGCCACGGCCTGCAGCCATTCCGGGTCGGTGATGCCGGCCAGGGCCAGCATGTGCATGCTGCGCTGCGGGTGGCTGTGAACAGCCTCGCGCTGCGCTGGCGTGAGGGGAGTCGCTTGCGCGGCGAGCTGGCCTTGCAGTTCGAGCATCGAGACGTTCATCGTCAGCGCGGCCTTGAAGGCGCGCTGCATGTCGGGCTTGTTCCAGCTCAGGCGGTGCACGGTGAGGAAGGCAGCGATCGCACAGTGGATCGAGTGGTTCGCGCCGTATTGCGCATGCCGCCCGCCGTGCTGGCGCAGCACCTGGAAGATGGCGAGGTCGGGGTCGCGCTCGACCAGCGCCACGAGCGGCGCGGCCACGTCGTCGATCACGACATCGAGGTTCTTCTTCGGCAGCGCGTGCAGGGCCTGCGTCGCACTCGCTATCGACTCTTCCCAAAGCGCCGGCAGTTGTTCGGGCGGGGCTTTGAGCACCCGGTGGACCACGGTTTCCAGCTCGGCCAGGTCGACCAGCATGCCGCGCGAAAAAAGCGCCTGCAGTTGCTCCACGCCCACCAGCACCTGGCCGCGTGCGAGCAGCAGCGTGTGGTCGCTCTGGCGAACGTTGAACGGCAGCGGCACGCCCACCTGCAGACGGTGCCTGACCGATTCGAGTTCGATGAGTCGCATGGCGCTCCGGGTGGCAGGCCGGCTGGCCGGAATCTACCTGTTTTCGGCACGGGCTGCGCCGGCTTGAGCCCGGCCGCTGGGCGTGGCGCTACGCTTCGGCCCATGGCCACGACGCCCCCCATCACAGCACTGCACCGGCGCCGCCTGCGCGATGTGTACCGCTCGGCCGGCTGGCCGTGCCAGGACGCGCTCGAGATCGAGCTGCTCGTGGCCGGCCTGCTGGAGCGGGTGCGCAGTGCCAGTGGCCACGAAACGCTGCGGCTCACAGACGCCGGCCTGCAGGTGCTGGCCGAGACGCAGCAGCGCAACCGTGCGCGCCGCGACGCGCACGAGGGCCTGGTGGAACGCGTGGCGCGCGAGATGACGCGCGCCGGGCGCATCGCATGGCAGGGCCTCGCGCTGCGCGCCAAGGTCGAGAGCGGCTGGGTGATGGCGATGCCCGACGTGTTCTCGGTGCGCCACACCACGGTCGAGGCCTACCTCGAACCGATCGTCCACGAGATCAAGGTGCAGCGCTCCGACCTGCTCTCGGACCTGCGCAGCGCATCCAAGCGCGCGGCCTATCTTCAGCTCAGCAGCGAGTGCTGGTACGTGATCCGCGAAGGCATTGCCGAGCCCGACGAGATACCGCCCGAATGCGGCGTTTTGGTCGCGAGCCTTGCCACGCTCGATGTCGCGCGCCCCGCGCCGAAGCGCGCGATGCAGATGCCCTTCGGCCTGTGGATGGCATTGGCGCGCGCCACACCACTGCAGGGGTGGCGGCTCGAAGACGCCCAAGGCCATCTCGGCGACACTGAGGGTCCGCCGCCCGAGACCTGACACCGCCCCATGCCCGACCCGAACCCCGCCCGCGCCCGCCACGCTCTGTGGGCCGCGCTCGTGCTGATCGTCATCTGGGGTGCGAACTTCAGCGTGCAGAAGGAAGTGTTCAAGGCGCTGTCGCCCGGCGGTTTCCTGTTCGTGCGCTACCTCATCATGCCGGTGGCCGCCGCGCTGCTGCTGTGCTGGCGCCACGGCACGCACTGGCCGCGCTTGCCGCGCTCGGTGCTGCTCTCGTTGCTGAAGCTCGGGCTGGCCGGGCACCTGATCCACGTCGGTCTGGTGACCTACGGCATCCACTGGTCGACGGCGTTTTCGAGCTCGTTGATCCTGGCCTGCGGGCCGGTGTTCACGCTGCTGATCCTGCGCTGGCACGGGCTGGAGCAGCTCACGCGCGGGCAGATCGCCGGCGTGGCGGTGGCGTGTGCCGGGGTGCTGCTGTTCCTGTCCGACAAGTTCCTCGGCGGCCACTGGCAAGCGAGCGGCGGCGACCTCACCTTGCTGGTCGCGGCCTCGTTCTTCTCGTACTACACCGTCGCTGCCAAGCCGATGATCGAGCGCCACGGCGGCGTGACGGTGATGACGTATGCCACGCTGCTGGGCAGCGGCCCGGTCGTGCTGTTGAGCCTGCCGGCCGGCCTGAACGTTGACTGGGCGGCCGTGCGCCCGGTGATCTGGGTCGGCATGTTGTACGCGGTGCTGATCTCGGCCTTTCTCGGCTGGCTGGTGTGGGGCTGGGTCAACGCCGTGCGCGGCGTGGCGCGCAGTGCACCGCTGATGTACCTGATGCCGCCGGTGGCCGGGCTCGTGGCCTGGGCCGTGACGGGCGAGCGCTACACAGGCATCAAGCTGGCCGGCGCGGCCCTCACGCTGGCAGGGGTGGCCGTGGCACAGTACGCTAGCGTCCGGCCGAACGATCCGGTACGCGAAGCGCCGGCGCCGGTGGATTGATGAAGGAGAAGTTCTGATGCGCACCTCGACCCGACACGCCCTTTCGACGCTGGCCCTGGCCGCGCTGCTCGCCGCCTGCTCGAAGCCGGCCGAGGTGGCGCCGCCGGTGGCCGCGGCACCGAAGGCCCCGGTGGTCGCAGCCACCGACCACGCTGAAGCCGGCATCGCGTGGAAACACGCCAGCAACGACGCCGAGGTGGACGCCGCTTTTGCGCTCGCCAAGGCCGAGACCAAACCGGTGTTCGTCTACTGGGGCGCCAAGTGGTGCCCGCCGTGCAACCAGGTCAAGGCCACGCTCTTCAACCGGCAAGACTTCATCGAACGCTCGCGCGCCTTCGTGCCCGTTTACGTGGACGGTGACAGCCCCGGCGCGCAGAAGCTCGGCGCGCGCTTCAAGGTCAGCGGTTATCCGACGATGGTGTTGTTCAACCCACAAGGCACCGAGCTCACGCGGCTGCCGGGCGAGGTCGATGCGCAGCGTTACACCGAGGTGCTGACGCTCGGCATGAACGCACAGCGGCCGGTGAAAGAGGTGCTGGCGCTGGTCAAAGCCGGTGGCGCGGGCCTGACCGCCAACGACTGGCGCCTGCTGGCCTTCTACTCGTGGGACACCGACGAAAAGCAGGTCGTGCCGAAAGACGAAGTGCCCGCGCTGATGAAGCAGCTCGCCGCCGCCTGCCCGGCCGAGCAGACCGAAGTGTCCACGCGCCTGCAGCTCAAGGCGCTGGCCGCCGTTGACGAAAAAGCCCCGGCGCAGCCCGACGCCGCTGCGCAGGCGCGACTCGTCAAGCTGCTGGTCGATGCGCCGGCCGCGCGCGCCCACATGGACGTGCTGGCCAACTACGCGACCGACATCACCCGTGCGCTCAGCGCCAAGGGCACGCGGCAGCGCGCCGAGCTGCTCGCCGCGTTCGAGGTGGCACTCAAGCGCTTCGAAGCCGACACCACACTGTCGCGTGCCGACCGTTTGACAGCGCTCGCGGCGCGTGTCGATCTGGCGCGCATGGACGCACCGAAAGGCGCGGCCGTGAAGCTGCCCGACGCGCTCGTCGCCGACGCCCGCGCCCACGTCGAGCGCGCCGATCGCGAGATCACCGACGGCTACGAGCGCCAGGCCGTCATCGCCTCGGCCGCGCACCTGCTGACCGACGTGGGGCTGGTCACCGAGTCCGACACCTTGCTCAAGGCCAGCCTCGCCAAGAGCCACTCGCCCTACTACCTGATGCTGGGCCTGGCCAGCAACGCCAAGAAGCGCGGCGACATGGCCGATGCCTTGCACTGGTACGAAGAGTCGTTCGACAAGAGCGAAGGCCCGGCGACAAGGCTGCAGTGGGGCTCGGGTTACGTGAACGCGCTGGTCGAGCTGTCGCCGCTCGACGAAGCGCGCATCGAGAAGGCAGCGCAGCAGCTGTTGGTCGAAGCGGCATCGATGCCCGACGCGTTCTACGAGCGCAGCGGGCGATCGCTGCAACGCGTGGGCAGCAAGCTGCAGGGCTGGAACAAGGGCGGCACGCACGCGGCCGTGCTCAAGCGGCTGCAAGCGAAGCTCGACGGTGTGTGCGGCGCATTGCCCTCAGGCGACCCGAAGCGCGCGAACTGCGAAGCGCTGCTGAAGCCCGCGCCGAAGAAGACCGCCTGAGCCTGCCTACACGCGGCCGGGTGGCCGTGCCCACCGTGTAAACCAGCGCTGAGTGGCATGGCGCTTGCCTTAGCATCCGCGCCATGCGAAAAAAACCTGTTCGCAGCTTGACGCGCCCTTTGCCCTGGCTGCTACCCGCAGCGCTGGTCATCGCGCTGATCGCCGCCACCGCTCCTGCCCGCTCGGCCAAGCCTGCCGTCCCCGCGGCAACCGCCGCCTCGTCGGCCGCTCCCGCGGCCAGCACCTGGATCCACGCCTACGCCGCGTTCGGTGCGCCGAAGTACCCACGCGGGTTCGACCACTTCGACTACGTGAACCCGGCCGCGCCCAAGGGCGGCACGGTCTTCCTGCCGAACCCGGATCGGCGCACGGCGTTCGACAAGTTCAACCCGTTCACCGTGCGCGGCGCGGCACCGGCCGGCCTGGAGCTGTTCATGCTCGAGACGCTGGCGATCACCAGCGCCGACGAGCCGATGACGATGTACGGCCTGCTTGCCGAAGAGATGCTGGTGGCGCCCGACAAGAGCTCGATCACCTTCCGCCTCCACCCGAAGGCGAAGTTCTCGAACGGCGACCCGGTGACGGCGCAGGACGTGAAGTTCTCGTACGACTCGCTGACCAGCAAGTACGCGTCGCCGGCCTACCAGGCGGCCTACGGCGAGGGCGTGAAGCAGCTCGTGGTCGTCGATGAGCGCACGGTGCGTTTCGACCTCAGCGACAAGAGCAGCGCCACGCTGTTCAAGCTCGGCGGCCTGTACGTGTTCTCGCACAAGTGGGGGCTCAAGCCCGACGGCAGCCACGTGCGCTTCGACGAGCTGCTCAACGAGATTCCGTTGCTGAGCGGTCCCTACACCGTTCTGGCCCAGGACCCGCCGCGGCGCATCGAGTTCAAGCGCAACCCGGACTACTGGGCCGCCGATCTCGGCGTGCGGCGCGGCTCCTATAACTTCGACCGCATCGTCTACCGCTACTACAAGGACGAGACGGTCTCGACCGAAGCCTTCAAGACCGGCGAATACGACCTCGTCAAGGTGTATGCCGCCACGATCTGGGCGCGCCAGCACCGCGGCCCGAAGTGGGACGACGGGCGCATCATCAAGATGCCGTTTGTGACCAACGCCGGCAAGGGCCTGCAGTCGTACGAGCTGAACCTGCGCCGGCCGATCTTCGCCGACATCCGGGTACGCCGGGCGATCGCGCTATCGTACGACTTCGAGACCAACAACCGCTACCGCCGGCTCAAGCGCGCGAACAGCGTGTTCAACAACTCAGAGTTCGCGGCCGCCGGGCTGCCGTCGCCGGGCGAACTGAAGTTGCTGGAGCCGTTCCGTGCCGAGCTGCCCGAGGAGGTGTTCGGCCCGCCCTACCTGGCGCCGCGCAACGACACCGACGAGAACGCGCTGCGCCGCAACCTGCTGAAGGCCCGCAGCCTGCTCGAAGAAGCGGGCTGGAAGCTCGCGCCGGACGGCAAGCTGCGCAACGCAAAAGGCGAGCCCTTCGTCTTCGAGTACCTGTCGGCGACCGGCCAGAACACCGACCAGCGCATGAACCCGTGGCGGCGCAACCTCGAGAAGCTCGGCATCCAGCTGCCCGACCGCAAGGTCGACTACGCCTTGTTCAACCGCCGCCTGACCGACTTCGACTTCGACATGGTCACCATCGTCGAGCCGGCGTTCACGCTGCCCGAGGTGGCCAACTACATCGACCTGTACGGCAGCAAGTCGGCCGGCGAGCCCGGCAGCGGCAATTACCGCGGCGTGAAGAACAAGGCCGTCGACCACGTGCTCGAAGCGATGACGGCGGCCACCACGATGGAAGACTTCCGCGACGCCTGCCGCGCGCTCGACCGCATCGTGATGTGGAACTACTGGCAGGTGCCCGAGCTGTACAGCAACTTCGAGGACGTCTCGTACTGGGACAAGTTCGCGATGTCGGCGGTGCGCGCCCAGTACTTCCAGATCGACAACTCGCCCAGGGTGACCTCGCTGCTGGCCTGGCCGCTGACCACCTGGTGGATCAAGGACGCGGCCAAGCGCTGAGCCCCACCACCCCACACCCGACGAGCGAGCCACGATGCTGAGCTACATCCTCAAACGAGTCCTGCTGATGATCCCCACGCTGTTGGGCGCGCTGACGATCACCTTCATCGTGATCCAGTTCGTGCCTGGCGGGCCGGTCGAGCAGATCATGGCCGAGCAGCGCGCGGGCGCCGGTGGCGAAGGCTACCGCGCGCGCGCCGACAACAGCGCGAAGCAGATCGAGGAGCTGAAGAAGCTCTACG
>JANYFX010000069.1 GCA_025359585.1 Rhizobacter sp.
GGTGGTCAGGACCAGTCGCCAGAAGTGGCCCAGCAGCTTCAGGTAGGAATAGCCCGAAGGCCGATCCATCGCACTTCTGAGCATCACGGGGCAGTGACCCACGCGCCCGGCAATCCAGAACAGACCCACGTCCAGATAGACACCGTTGCCGCAGTAGGCCGCCAGCGTGCGGGCAATCTCGCCCTCCACCAGCCGGAAGCTGTTGAATTGCCCGATCGTGTGGTTGCCCAGCACCCGGGTGCTGATGGCCTTGGCCGCTCCACTGAAGAAGTTTCTCAACCAGCCATGCGGTGGTGCATTGCTGGGCTGGGCATAGACCAGTTGCAACGACGACTCGAGCGCGGTGTCGAGCATGTCGGCGATGTCGGCAGGGTCCTGTTGCCGGTCTTCGTCGATCGTGACGACCCAGTCGCCCGTGGCACTGGCCATGCCGGCCAACGTGGCGGCGTGCTGGCCGTAATTCTTGGAAAGCCAGACCGCCTGAACAAAAGGATGTGCAGCGCTCAAGGCTTCGAGCGTCTTGTCTGATTGGTTGGGCCCGCAATCGTGCACCAGAAGAACTTCGTTGACGACAAAGAGGTTGCCCTGGCGCGTGGTCTGGGCTCGGGTCAGTGGTTCTATTTCGGCCATCAGGGCCGGCAGCGTCTGTTCTCCCGCATAGACCGGTATGACGATGGAGACGCGGTGCGTGTGACGGTCGTTCATGGGTTCTCGCTTCGTGCAGTCGGGTCAGTTCGGCAAATGCCGTTCCAACAGACTCTCGTATTGATTCAGGATGCGGCTCCAGGTGAACATGGCATCAAATCGTTGTTGGCCCTGGGCCCGAAGATTCACCATGCGGGCCGGGTTCGACAGCAGTTGACCGACCTGTTGGGAAAACGTGTCGGCACAACTGAAGTAACTGGCCCCGTCACCCGCCACCCAACGGTTGAAGCGGTTGTCGTGTGCAATGACCGGGTTGCTTGCGCCCAGGGCTTCGACCAGCGAAGGGTTGGTGCCGCCCACTTGATGGCCGTGCACGTAGGCGGCGCTGTGAAAGCGCAAGGCGTTCACCACCGGCTTGTCGTAGATGGCGCCCACAAATTTCACTTCGGCGCTGGCCGCGTTCTTCACCGCGCGGTGGTACGCGTTGTCTTCGTCGTAGTGACCCAAGACCGCCAACTGATGGCCGCGAAGCTGGCTCGAAAACCCCTGGACCACCTCGAGGATCGAGTTCTCGGGCTCGGCCCGGGCAATCATCGTCAGGAATCGGCCGGGCTGCAAACCCAAGGCTTGCACCGCTTCGACAGGTGCTGTGGTCACGGCATCGGCTCCGTAGGCGATGGTCGTGATCTTGCTCGCGGCCACACGCGTCTGCAGATGCGCCTCGATCTGCGGGTGATCGGCGACCAGGTGATTGCCGAGCCAACAGCCGGCGCGCTCGTTCACCCAGAACCACGCCTTGGCGATGGGCCCCCACTTGGCGCGAGACCACTCGATGCCGTCCATGTTGATCAGGTTGGGTATGCCTTTCAAGCGCAGCAGCGTGCAGAACAGCGCCGTGTTGTAGCCCAGGGTCAAGCACAGATCACGGTGGCGGGCTGCGTGCATTGTCGCCAGCCAGTCGAAGACGACGGTGCCTTTGGGTCCGGTTGAGGCAATCGGAATACGCACGCGCTCGATGCCTTTCCAGGTGTCTTCGGTCTGCTCCCCCACGCCGTCGTTCTGGCAGTACACGACCACACGCCAGTCTTTCGCGACCAAGAACAAGGCCAGCTTTTCCGCGAAGGTCTCGAAGCCGCCATGGGCGGCCGGAACGCCGCGTGTGCCGAGAATTCTGAGAACTTTTTTCATGCCAGTACTGCGCAAGCGCACGCTCTGTGACCTGGCTCGCAGGTCTGTTTCCCGTTGTCGAAGTTCAACGTCAAGCCCTCTGCTGCAGTGCGCGTCGATAACAGGCCAGAGACTGCACACCCAGCCGGCCCCAGTCGTTGCGCTCGCTGACCACGCGGTGGCCTGCTTGACCGATCTCGGCAGCGCGGCCCGGTCTTGCGAAGATTTCGCCGAGCCTTTGCGCAAGGTGTTGTGGGTCGCGGCTCCTGAAGACGAAGCCCGATGTCTCGTCGTCAACCGCTTCCAGCATGCCTTCGATGTTCGACACCAGAACCGGGCTGCCGTAGCTCATGGCAAGCAGGACCACACCGCTTTGATAGATGCGCAGGTAGGGCAGCACGACGAGGTCTGCGCAGCGATAGAAGTACGGCACCTCGTCGTCCGGTATATAGCGAATGTGCAGCGTGCAAAACGGCGCCAGACCGTGCTGGTTGATGAGGTCCTGGTACTTCGAGAAGTCTGTCTTCCAGACCCGGCCACCGATCAACAGGTGCAAGCTGGGGTCTTGCACTCGCGCCAGGGCGAAGCCTTCGAGCAAGACATCGAGCCCCTTCACGTCCTTGATCTGGCCGAAGAAGACGAGCACGCGCTGGTCGGGCGACAGGCCGAAGTGCGCCCTGGCCATTTCCCGGGTGATGCCGGGCGGAACGCTGCCGAGGTAGTTGCCGTGGCAGATCACATCGATCTTGTTATCGGCGACGTCCAGTTCCTGGACCAACTCGCGCTTCGCGACTTGGCTGTGGGCGATGACACGGTGCGCGGCGCGGTACACCCAGCGAACGAACAGCGGTGTCGAAATTCCTTCCTTGAAGGCCTCGACATCGTGCGCCGTGATCACCACGCGCAGACCCACCGCGCGAGCCAGCAGAACGTTGAAGAGCTCCAGCGGGCCGACATGAAAGAAGTGAAAGTGGACGAGCTGGTCGCCGTTCCAGCGTGCCCCCGGCAAAGCCCGCAAGCTGCCCCACAAGAAGCGCAGGCCGCGCACCCAGGCCTTGCTCGGTCCGTAGATGTTGCGAAAGGGCCGCCTCACCGGAAAGCCCTCTTGCCCGGTGACCGTGGTTTTGTCGCAGGTGTACAGGGTCGCCTTCGCACCCGCCTGCACGAGGCCTTGGCAAAGTGAGAGGTCGTAGAAGTTCATTCCTCCGTGGCCGCCCACGGGCTCGATGATGGCGACACGAAGGGTCATGGGTGTCCTTGGTGCCGCGGCTCAGCCAAGCGCAAGCTCGACTTCTTCATCGATGACCTGCGCAAACCGGTGCCCGAAGGCTTCGACGGTGTAATGCGTGCCGATGAGTTCGTGGTGTCGACGTTTGTGGTCTGCGTCGTGTGCATCGGTTGGTGTGCAAAGCAAGTTTGCCAACGTCTCGACATCACCTGGAGGAAAGGTCCATTCCGGCGGCAACATGTCGGCCATGCCATCGACACGCGCGGCGACGATTCTTCGGCCCAGGAACATGGCCTCGAGCATCACCAGAGGCACACCCTCATAGCGCGACGGCAACAGGAGCGCATCGCACGCCGCGTAAAACGAAGTCACGTCGTTTTGCCAGGGGCGCCAATGAACCGCGTCGTCGAGGCCTTGCGCACGAACCTGCGCCCGCAATGCCGACTCGTCCGGGCCCGATCCGACCACGAGCATGTGCGCGCGCGAACCACGAGCGCGGGCGATCGACAAGGCCTGCAGAGCCAGGTCGTGCCGCTTTTGCCAGAACTCGATGCGCCCGATCATCAAGAACAATGGATCGTCATCGTTCAACCCGAGCGCTGAGCGCAGCGCGTTCCGGCTCTCTGCCGCGGCCTGCGGCAGAGCGATCCCGTTCTCGACGACGCGCACCGGGCCGCGCCGTCGGCGACCCGCATGCGCGGCCATGCGCG
>JANYFX010000101.1 GCA_025359585.1 Rhizobacter sp.
CTCGAAGCGAGCAAGTGGATCGACGCCAGCCTGATCAACAAGAACAAGATGGCCGAGACCGTGGCCGACAAGAGCTACGTCAACACCAGCGTCGATGTGATCAACCAGCGCATCCTCGGCCGCTACCAGAACGGCCTGGGCAAGACCTGGGACGACCCGAACTACATGAAGTTCTTCAACGACGGTGCGGTCACCTTCCCGTACCTCAGCGACGGCATGTGGTTCCTGACGCAGCACAAGCGCTGGGGCTTGTTGAAAGAGCACCCGGACTACCTGGGCGTGGCCAAGCAGATCAACCAGATCGACCTCTACAAGCAGGCCGCCGCACAGCTCAAGGTCAGCGTGCCGAAAGACGTGATGCGCACCAGCAAGCTGATCGACGGCGTGGTCTGGGACGGCAAGGACCCGAAGAAGTACGCCGACAGCTTCGCCGTCAAGGCCTGAACCGCAACACTCACAGGGAGAACAGCCATGGTCAGTGCCGTCTTTCATTCGCCGCGCGCAGCCTCCGCGTCAACCCAGCCGGCAGTGCCGCTGAAGACGGTGGCACCGCCACCGCCCAAGCCCGCGAAGCCGGCATCCACCAAGCCTCCGTTCGACGCGCGCGAGTTCTGGCTCAAGGTCTTGCCGCCGATCGTGGGGGCGGCCTTGTTGATCGGTATCTGGGCGCTGCTGACGATGAAGAGCACCACCTTTCCCACGCCGGCCGCCACGTTCACCGAGGCGGTCAAGGTGTTCTCCGATCCGTTCTACAGCAAGGGCCCGAACGACCAGGGCATCGGCTGGAACATCCTGTACTCGCTCGAACGCGTGGCCGTGGGCTTCGGCATGGCCGCGGTGGTCGGCATTCCGCTGGGCTTCATGATCGGGCGCTTCGAGGTCTTGAACAGCGCTGTCTCTCCGCTGATCAGCCTGCTGCGGCCGGTTTCGCCGCTGGCCTGGCTGCCGATCGGTCTGCTGGTCTTCAAGGCCGCGAACCCAGCGGCGATCTGGACCATCTTCATCTGCTCGATCTGGCCGATGATCATCAACACGGCGGTCGGTGTGCAGCGTGTGCCGGCCGACTACCTGAACGTCGCCAGGGTGCTGAACCTGAGCGAGTGGAAGGTCTTCACGAAGATCCTGTTCCCTGCCGTATTGCCCTACATGCTGACCGGCGTGCGCCTCTCGGTGAGCACGGCCTGGCTCGTGATCGTGGCCGCCGAGATGCTGACCGGCGGCGTGGGCATCGGCTTCTGGGTCTGGGACGAGTGGAACAACCTGAACGTGCAGCACATCCTGATCGCAATCTTCGTGATCGGCGTGGTGGGCTTCCTGCTCGAGATGCTGCTGGTGAACATCGCCAAGCGCTTCAGCTACGAGACTGTCTGAAGCGAACGGAGCGACCATGAAAAACTTTCTCGAAGTGCAGCACGCCGAAATGGTGTTCCACACCCGCAAGGGCCAGTTCCACGCCTTGCGCGACATCAACCTGCGCGTCGCCAAAGGCGAGTTCGTCACGCTGATCGGCCACTCGGGCTGTGGCAAGTCGACGCTGCTCAACCTGATCGCCGGCCTGACGCTTCCGACCGCCGGCGCGCTGCTCTGCGACAACCGCGAGATCGCGGCACCCGGCCCGGAGCGTGCAGTCGTGTTCCAGAACCACTCGCTGCTGCCCTGGCTCACCTGTTTCGAGAACGTGCACCTCGCGGTCGAGCGCGTGTTCGGCGCCAAGGAGTCGAAAGCCCGGCTCGACGAGCGCACCGAAGCCGCGCTCGCCCTCGTCGGCATGGACCACGCGCTCACGAAGCGCCCGCACGAGATCTCGGGCGGCATGAAACAGCGGGTCGGCATTGCGCGCGCGCTCGCGATGGAGCCGAAGGTGCTGCTCCTCGATGAGCCTTTTGGTGCACTCGATGCACTGACCCGTGCGCACCTGCAAGACGAGCTGCTGAAGATCGTGGCGCGCACGCAGAGCACCGCCGTGATGGTGACTCACGATGTCGATGAAGCCGTGCTGCTGTCCGACCGCATCGTGATGATGACGAACGGCCCGGCCGCCACCATCGGCGAGATCCTCGAAGTGAATCTCGAGCGCCCGCGTGATCGTGTCGGTCTGGCCGAAGACACGCGCTACGTGCACTACCGCAAGGAGGTGCTCGACTTCCTGTACACGCGCCACGGTGGCCTCGACAAGAAGGCCGCTTGACTTGAACGCGGGCCGGGCGCAACGCTCGGCCCGTTTACACCGCGCTTACGGCGCGGTGCCCCAGATTTAGACCATTCTTCCGCGCCGGTTTCTAAGCTCTCTCCATCAAAAGGAGAGCTTCATGGACCTGCTGTGGATCGTTGCCTTCGTGGCCCTGTGCGCTTGCACAGGCGCCCTCCTGTGGGCTTGTGGTGAGCTGTTGCAGCCCGCCGCAGCCATGCGTCACTGAACGGAGCCTGACATGTACGGCATGTACTGGCTCGGCGCCTCGGTGACCTTGTTCCTGCTCGTCTACCTCGGCATCGCGTTGTTCCGCGCAGAGGAGTTCTGATGAGCACCCAGATGATTCTTCTGCTCG
>JANYFX010000131.1 GCA_025359585.1 Rhizobacter sp.
CGTGGTAGCCGACGTAGATCGCCAGCACGAAGATGATCAGGTTGGTCAGGGTGTGGGAGACGACTTCCATTTTTATTTCCTCTTCACTTCACCGGCTTGGGTCATCAGGCACGCGGCCACGATGTCGTCGTCCATCGGCACGTTGAACGTGCCTTCTTTCGTCAGCACGAGCTTCAGGAAGTCGAGCACGTTGCGCGCGTACAGCGCGCTCGAGTCGGCGGCCACCAGCGCGGCGAGGTTGGTCTCGCCGACGATCGTCACACCGTACTTCACGACGGTCTTGTCGGCCTCGCTCAGCGGGCAGTTGCCGCCGACGCCGTTCGCGCCCTTGCCGGCCGCGATGTCGACGATCACCGAACCCGGCTTCATCGACTTGACCATGTCTTCAGTGACCAGCACCGGCGCGGCGCGGCCCGGGATCAACGCGGTGGAGATCACGATGTCGGCCGCCGCCACACGCTTGGCGACCTCGATCTTCTGCCGGTCGAGCCAGCTCTGCGGCATCGGCTTGGCGTAACCGCCGACACCTTCCGCGGCTTGTTTTTCTTCGGGCGTGTCGTAGGAGACCTCGATGAACTTGGCGCCGAGCGACTCGACCTGTTCTTTCACCGACGGGCGCACATCGCTCGCTTCGATCACCGCACCGAGCCGCTTGGCCGTGGCGATGGCCTGCAGGCCGGCCACGCCGACACCGAGGATCACGACGCGCGCGGCCTTCACGGTGCCAGCCGCTGTCATCAGCATCGGGAAGAAGCGCTGGTACTTGTCGGCCGCGATCATCACGGCCTTGTAGCCGGCGATGTTGGCCTGGCTCGACAGCACGTCCATGCTCTGCGCGCGCGTGGTGCGCGGCGCGGCTTCGAGCGCGAAGCTCGTGACGCCGGCGCCGGCCAGGCGGTGCAGGCCGTCGGTGTCGAACGGGTTCAGCATGCCGACCAGGTTGGCGCCGGTCTTCATCAGCGAGAGTTCGCTGTGCAGCGGCGCGCGCACCTTGAGCACCAGATCGCAACCCAGCGCGCCGGCCGCGTCGGTGATCTCTGCGCCGGCGGCTTCATAAGCCGCGTCGGTCACGCTGGCGGCCACGCCGGCCCCCGATTGCACGCGGATCGTGTGTCCCTGCGCCTTCAGCTTCTTGGCCGTTTCGGGCGTGACGGACACGCGCGTTTCACCGGCCGCTGTCTCGAGCGGTACCCCTATCAGCATGAATGCCTCCTCAGGCGCTTTTATGTTGGAACTTCGGAACAGGGCCGATTTTGCCGTACCTTGGCCGCCCGCCACCAATGACCGCGGTCAAGAGCGCCGGAACCAGGTCGAACCCGCGACCGCGAGATACGATCGCCCGCATGGCCGACCGCTGGAAACCGAGCGTGACCGTCGCCGCGATCATCGAGCGTCGCGAAGGCGACACGAGCCGCTTTCTGCTCGTCGAAGAGCACACGCCCGAAGGTTTGAAACTCAACAACCCGGCCGGTCACCTCGACCCCGAAGAGTCGCCGCAGCAGGGCGTGGTGCGCGAAGTGCTGGAAGAAACCGCCTGCGTTTTCACCCCGGACCGGCTGGTGGGTGTGTACCTGTCGCGCTTTCAACGCCCGGCGCGCGGCGAGGACGTGACCTTCGTGCGCTTCGCTTTCGGTGGCAGCGTGGGCGAACCCGATCCGAACCGCAAGCTCGACGACGGCATCGTGCGCACGCTGTGGATGACGCTGCCCGAGCTGCGCGCCTGCCCGCAGCGCCACCGCAGCCCGCTGGTGCTAGGCTGCATCGAAGACTTCGCTCGCGGGCGACGCTACACGCTCGATGCGATCACGACCGACACCACGGTGTACGCGCCGGAAGTCAAGCGCTGAGCGCGCTATCGCACCAGGCGAAACAATCGTCTCGTTCCTGGCTTCGATCCGCCTTCGGGCTCGGGCCGTCAGGTCAAGAAGCTTTTGGCGCCAAGCCGATTTGACGTGCCGTCGCATACTTTGCACCGAAGCGGTGTAAAGTGGTGCAAAGCGGTGCAAACGCAAACACAACCGGAGGCGACTCGATGGCGACAAAACGCAAGTCGACAAAAGCAGCAAAGCCGGTGAAGGCCCCTCGGCAGTCAGTGACGTTCCCGCCTCAAACGTATGCAGAGTTGGAACGCCTCTCAAAAGAAAAGAAGGTTTCCATTGCCTGGGTCGTGCGCGAAGCGACAGAGAAGTACATCGCAGAGCAATACCCGCTCTTTGTTGGTACGACCTGATGCATCCGACGAGCACACACAAGCACTCGGAAGCGACGAGGAGGCCTCTCGATGCGCAGCGTTGAACTGTTTGCCGGGGCTGGTGGGCTGGCGATGGGGATGTCGCGGGCCGGCTTTCGGCATGCGGCCGTCGTCGAGTGGGATCACGACTCTTGCGAGACCTTCCGTCACAACCAACGGCTGCACTCGCACGACGTAGACGAATGGCCGCTCTTTGAAGGCGATGCGCGTGCATTCGACTACGGCAAGATTGCTGGCGAGGTGATGGTTGTGTCCGGAGGGCCTCCATGCCAGCCCTTCTCAATGGGTGGCAAGGCACGCGGGCAAATGGACGAACGCGACATGTTTCCGCAAGCCGTGCGAGCGGTGCGTGAGTTGCGGCCAAAGGCTTTTGTCTTCGAGAACGTGAAGGGGCTGATGCGCGAGTCCTTCACTTCGTACTTTGAATACATTCAGCTGCAACTGACGTACCCCGATCTGATGCGGACAACACGCGAAGGGTGGGAACAACACCACGCTCGACTCGAGCGTCACCACACCTCAAAGCACGTGCGCTCGACTTACAACGTGGTCTATCGGCTGCTGAACGCCGCCAACTATGGTGTGCCGCAAAAGCGAGAACGGGTTTTCCTTGTCGGCTTTCGGTCGGACTTGGCTGCGCAATGGAGCTTCCCCGAAGCAACGCATTCCGAGGCTGCACTGTTGCGCGACCAGTGGGTGACTGGCGCGTATTGGGACCGACACGCCGTGGCCAAGCGTGAACGCCCAGCACTTCATCCTGCGACGCAAGCCCGCGTAGACAGGCTGCGTGACATGCCTCTGTTTGATTCAACTCCGTGGGCAACTGTGCGCGACGCCATTGCTGACTTGCCCGACCCGGAGAAGAACCCGCGCGACGCCGTTCCGAACCATGTGTTCAATCCTGGCGCGCGAAGTTATCCCGGGCACACGGGGAGCCCTCTCGACCTTCCGGCAAAGACACTGAAGGCCGGCGATCATGGGGTACCGGGAGGTGAAAACATGTTGAGCCACCCCAACGGCGCAGTTCGTTACTTCACGGTGCGCGAAGCCGCGCGCTTGCAAACGTTCCCGGACGACTTTGTCTTTCGCGGCTCTTGGTCCGAGAGCATGCGCCAGCTCGGAAACGCTGTTCCAGTGCGCCTCGGTGAAACAGTTGCTGTGTCAGTGGCCAACGCACTGCGCGTCATCGAAGCGCGCGACCGGCGAAGGGCGGCCTGAGCGTCCAGATTCGACCCACTCGATAATCCTGACCCATGACAACAAGGTTCGGGAGCAGACGTGAGCAAGCCATACAACCCGCTTGAGAAGCGGAATCTTGCCGACAGCATCGTTCGTGCGCTTCTTGCATCGCACGCGAAGCCGCTTTCGGAAATTTCCCACTTGTCAGGCGCTGGTGTCTACGTCATTTATTACACTGGCAAACTCAAGTGGTACTCACCGGTTGCAGAGGCAAACAGGCAGGGCAAGTTCGGCCAGCCCATCTACATCGGTAAAGCCATTCCAAAGGGCGGCCGTGTCGGCGGGTTGATAGAAGGTACTTCTGCCAATGGAACAGCGCTGCGAGATCGCCTGAGTCAGCATCTCAGAGATC
>JANYFX010000154.1 GCA_025359585.1 Rhizobacter sp.
GGGCGGGCCGCCGAGCACCATCACCCAGCCACCGCGCGACTTCGGCCCCGGCGGCGCGCCCACGACCTACTTCACCGACCCCGACGTGCTCACCATCGACCCGTCGTTCGACGGCCTGCGACAGCCGAACGCGCCGATCCAGCGGCTGTGGACCGGCGCGCTCTGGTCGGAGGGGCCAGCCTGGAATTCCGTGGGCCGCTACCTGGTCTGGAGCGACATCCCCAACAACCGGCAGATGCGCTGGCTGGAAGACGACGGTCATGTCAGCGTGCTGCGCTCGCCCTCGAACAACAGCAACGGCAACACCTTCGACTTTCAGGGGCGCCAACTGTCTTGCGAGCATCTCGGCCGGCGGGTGGTGCGCTACGAACTCGACGGCTCGGCCACCGTCATCGCGGCATCGTACAACGGCAAGCGCTTGAACTCGCCCAACGACGTGGTGCAGCACCCCGACGGCAGCTACTGGTTCACCGACCCGCCCTATGGCGCGCAGTTCTACGAAGGCACGGTCGACGCCGCGGGCGGCCCAGCCAACAAGTCGGGGCGCCTGAATGCGCGCCTGGGGCAGCCGCCCGAATTCGGCAGCTACAAACGCGAGCTGCCCACCGCCTGTTACCGCGTCGACAAGGACGGCAGCATCACCCAGGTGCTGACCGAAGAGCAGGTGCCCGACCCCAACGGAATCTGTTTTTCACCCGACTACAAGAAGCTGTATGTGGTGAGCACGGGCCAAGGCCCCGGCGATGCGGGGCCTGGCGGCAAGGGCGACATGTGGGTGTTCGATGTCGGTTCGGACAACAAGCTGTCCAACGGCAGACTGTTCAGCGACTTCATGGTCAACGGCGTCAAGTGCGGACCGGACGGCGTGCGCGCCGATGTCGACGGCAACCTCTGGTGCTCCAGCAACGCCGGCCGCGCCGTCGGTTACAGCGGCGTGACCGTATGGAGTCCGCAGGGCAAGCTGATCGGGCGCATCCGCCTGCCCGAAATCTGCGGCAACGTCTGCTTCGGCGGGCCGAAGCGCAATCGCCTGTTCATGGCAGCGAGCCAGTCGCTGTACGCGGTGTACACGGGCACACAAGGCGCCGCACCGGGCTGAAGTCAGGAGACGCTCGGCGCGAAGGCAGGGTGCCAGCGCCGCGTGTGTGGCTTGGGAACGCAGCGCCCTGCGGGCGCTGCTCAGCTCACTTGCCGCGGAACTTGCGAATCGCCGCGATCTGCGCGGCCATCGCCGCGAACTCGCCCTGCGCCTTGGCGAAGTCGATGTCGCTCTTGGCGTTTTTCATCGCGTCTTCGGCGAGGCGCTTGGCTTCGCTGGCCTTGGCTTCGTCGAGGTCCTTGCCGCGGATCGCGGTGTCGGCGAGCACGGTCACGCGGCCCGGCTGCACTTCGAGAATGCCACCGGCCACGAACACGAACTCTTCTTCGCCGTTGTCGGCGCGCTCGATGCGCACCGCACCGGGCTTGATGCGGGTGATCAGCGGCGTGTGGCGCGGCAGGATGCCGAGCTCGCCGCTCTCGCCCGGCAGCGCCACGAACCTGGCCTCGCCGGAGAAGATGCTTTCTTCGGCGGAGACGACGTCTACGTGCAGGGTTGCCATCAGCGTGTCCTCTTCAGGTCAAACGATCAGTTGATCTTCTTGGCCTTCTCGAAGGCCTCGTCGATGGTGCCGACCATGTAGAACGCCTGCTCGGGCAACGAGTCGCACTCGCCGGCCACGATCATCTTGAAGCCGCGGATGGTTTCCTTCAGCGGCACGTACTTGCCCGGCGAGCCGGTGAAGATTTCGGCGACGTGGAAAGGCTGGCTCAGGAAACGCTGTATCTTGCGGGCGCGGGCCACGGCCAGCTTGTCTTCCGGCGAGAGCTCGTCCATGCCGAGCACGGCGATGATGTCGCGCAGTTCCTTGTAGCGCTGCAGCGTGCCCTGCACCGCACGGGCGGTGTTGTAGTGATCTTCGCCGACGACGTTCGGGTCGAGCTGGCGCGAGGTCGAGTCGAGCGGGTCGACGGCCGGGTAGATGCCGAGCGAAGCGATGTCACGCGACAGCACGACGGTCGAGTCCAGGTGGGCGAACGTGGTCGCAGGCGACGGGTCGGTCAAGTCGTCCGCAGGCACATACACGGCCTGGATCGACGTGATCGAGCCGACCTTGGTCGAGGTGATGCGCTCCTGCAGACGGCCCATCTCCTCGGCGAGCGTCGGCTGGTAGCCCACCGCCGACGGCATTCGGCCGAGCAGCGCCGACACTTCCGTGCCGGCCAGGGTGTAGCGGTAGA
>JANYFX010000167.1 GCA_025359585.1 Rhizobacter sp.
AGCGCTCCGACGTGGCGCTCGTCAAGATCGAAGCCTCGGGCTAGCCGACGGTGCGCATCGGCGACGTGAACCGCCTGAAGGTGGGCGAGTGGGTGATCGCGATCGGCTCGCCGTTCGGCCTGGAGAACTCGGTCACGGCCGGCATCGTCAGCGCCAAGTCGCGCGACACCGGCGAGCTGCTGCCGCTGATCCAGACCGACGTGGCGATCAACCCCGGAAACTCCGGCGGCCCGCTGATCAACATGCGCGGCGAAGTGGTCGGCATCAACTCGCAGATCTACAGTCGCTCGGGTGGCTACATGGGCATCTCGTTCGCGATACCGATCGACGAAGCAGCGCGTGTCTCCGAGCAACTGCGCGCGAGTGGCCGTGTGAGCCGCGGGCGCATCGGCGTGACGATCGGCGAAGTGACAAAAGAAATCGCCGAGTCGATCGGTCTGGGCAAACCGACTGGCGCGCTGGTGCGCAGCGTCGAGACGGCGGGGCCGGCCGACAAGGCGGGTGTCGAGGCCGGCGACATCATCACCAAGGTAGACGGCCGCGTGGTCGAGAAGTCGGCGGACCTGCCGCGGATCGTTTCGAGTGTGAAGCCGGGAAGCAAGGCGACGCTGCAGGTGTTTCGCCGTGGCGCCTACCGCGACCTGGGCGTGACCGTGGTCGAGTTCGAGGCTGAGCGCACGACCCGCACCAGCGAACGTGAGCCCAAGCCGCAGCCTTCGGTCGGCTCGCTCGGCCTCGCGGTCGCCGATCTCAGCGATGCACAGAAACGCGAATTGAAGGTCAAGAGCGGTGTGCGGGTCGAAAGTGTCGAGGGCGCTGCAGCGCGGGCCGGCGTTCGCGAAGGTGACGTGGTTCTTTCGCTCGACAACACCGAGGTCACGGGCGCGAAGCAGTTCGAAGCGCTGGTCGCGAAGATCGACAAGTCGAAAGCGGTGACCGTGCTCGTGCGGCGTGGCGATGTCGTCAACTTCCTGATCATTCGGCCGACGAAGTGATGGGCGCCCGCGCCAGACCGCGCGGCGCACCGGGTTGACTCGGGCGGCGGGTCTTTCCACCAGATGAGAGCGGGGGCTGCTTTCGTTCGGGATTTGGGCGGGCCGAAAATCGGTTCAAATGCGTGCAGTCAAGTTTGTGATCGCTCACATTTCAAGTCGTGGAAGATTGTTGGTCGGTCCCACTACAATCGAGGCCTTAGCCAGCGTCTTTTGACTCGTTTTTGCCATGAATGCAGGCCTTGAAAACTATCCCCAAGCCATCCACAAGCAATTGTGGATAAGCTGTTGATACATTTTGCTGTTGGCAGGCTGCAACGACGAGAAATCGAGCAATGGCGCGGTTTGCAGCCGGGCGCTTTTGACTACAATGAAAGTCCCAACAAGCAGTTGCCATACGTTTTGTTGGAAGGCGCGTCGTTCTTCGACGTGCCTTTTTTTTGACTCCGACACGCCGCTTCGCGGCTTCACATCGCTTCGCGATATGAGTCTCCGTCGCAACGGCTTCGCCGTTGTGCGCACGAAGTGAGACTCGCGCAGAACACATCGCAGCAAGCATGGACCACATCAGAAATTTTTCGATCATTGCCCACATCGACCACGGCAAGAGCACGCTCGCCGACCGGTTGATTCAGCGTTGCGGTGGCTTGAGCGACCGCGAAATGGAAGCGCAGGTGCTCGACTCGATGGACATCGAACGCGAGCGTGGCATCACGATCAAGGCGCAGACCGCGGCGCTCGAATACAAGGCGCGCGACGGCAAGGTCTACAACCTCAACCTGATCGACACACCGGGGCACGTCGACTTCTCGTATGAAGTGAGCCGTTCGTTGTCGGCCTGCGAAGGTGCGTTGCTGGTGGTCGATGCGAGTCAGGGCGTCGAAGCGCAGACCGTGGCCAACTGCTACACGGCGCTCGACCTCGGCGTCGAAGTGATCCCGGTGCTCAACAAGATGGACTTGCCGCAGGCCGACCCGGCGCGCGCCAAGGAAGAGATCGAGGACGTGATCGGCATCGACGCCGACAACGCCATTCCCTGCAGCGCCAAGACCGGCGAGGGCATCGACGACATTCTCGAAGCCGTGATCACCCGCATGCCCGCGCCGCGCGGCGTGCGCGAGGCGCCGCTGCGCGCGATGATCATCGATTCGTGGTTCGACAACTACGTCGGTGTCGTGATGCTGGTGCGTGTGGTCGACGGCAGCCTGCAAAAAGGCGAGCGGATTCGCCTGATGGCGAGCGACGCGGTCTACGCTGCCGAGCAACTCGGCGTGTTCACGCCGAAGACCGTGCCGCGCGAGCGCCTGAATGCCGGCGAGGTCGGTTTCGTGATCGCCGGCATCAAGGAACTGCAGGCCGCAAAGGTCGGCGACACCATCACGCTCGAGAAGAAGCTGCCGAACAATCTGGGTGCGGCCACAGAGGCGCTGCCAGGCTTCAAGGAAATCCAGCCGCAGGTGTTCGCCGGTTTGTACCCGAGCGAGGCGAGCGAATACGAACAGCTGCGCGACGCGCTCGAAAAGCTCAAGCTCAACGATTCGTCGCTGCGTTACGAGCCCGAGGTGAGCCAGGCACTGGGCTTTGGCTTTCGCTGCGGCTTCCTCGGGCTGCTGCATATGGAAATCGTCCAGGAGCGGCTGGAGCGCGAGTTCG
>JANYFX010000213.1 GCA_025359585.1 Rhizobacter sp.
CAATACCAAACACTTCAACCCAATCGAAGGTCTGCGCATTGAGGCGTTCGTGCCGTAGTTGATATTTTTGTTTAGCCGCTAAAAAATTAAGCCGTACCCTGAACCCCACGCGACAAGCTGGGGTTGGGTACGGCTTTTTTAATCTAAAAAGAAAGAAGGATGCATTAACCAAAATCAGAACTGCGTACCCGTCCAACCACATGCTTTAGTGCCTGCTTGTCCGCAACGAACCATGCATCACTATCACTCTGAATAAGCATTCCTTCGATTTCCGATATATTAGAAACCATTTCAGCAGCCTTAATTAACGGCAACCCTCCGAACCTCTGGAGAAGTCTAGCGTCGCTTTTTGTGGTGTAAAACACTGCCACACGTCCGATTTCTAACTGAGCCGTTTGCATTTTCAAATCAACATCCGGCGAAGTCAAAAGCGGGCCATCTTTCAAGTTTTGATCTGCTGATTCAATCGAGAAAAAGACTTCCGTTGCACCAAACTTTTGTAGAAATTCATCGCCGTCACCACGGCCCGCATTCTGGATGATGTAATCATTAAGTGTTGTCATGGCTTTCCATCCTTTGAATAAATTGTTACCCATTGCTTGGTTTGTTTATTTCCGATTCCAAGTGTGTCAAATACTGTATTGGCATTTGATGCACGCCAGTTATAGGTACATGCCGCCCATTGACATTCACCCATGGCAGGCTTGAGTAAATCGGATAAAGGCGTCGGAGTGGAAACAGTGACGGGGCTACCTTTTATCGCCAAACCATCCGGCGCATGAAGTGTGTAGTTCGGCAAACGTTCACCAGCAGCATAGGTGCGACTGTACACGCCGGAAAGATCGCCGCCTGTCTCAACGACATTTCCCAATCGATCTGTAATAGTTGAGCCAAATTTGGAATAGACAGTCAGGGAAGTGCCTTCGGGAACAACAGTAATTCCGCTGCCTAGTTCATAGCTACCGTGACCACTGAAAACCGTCCCATTGGAACCAGAGGTGACAACAGAACCAGCCTCACCACTAGCGCCCGAGCGCAGGACTGCACTATTTGCCCCAACTATTCCAGCGGTCTAACCAATCTCAAATAGTTACGCGCCCCGCAAGATGGACAACTTAATTCACGTTCAATGACTGACGGATTTTCAACGCTACGACTATCTTTTACGACCAAATTATCTTGTGCACATACCGGACAAGGCACCGATGCAGTCGGATTTTCGGCTAACAATTTTCCAGCTTCAATCCACAAGAGAGTAACGTTCCGATTCATTTGATTTCCTTCAACGCTTTTGCTGCAAAGTCAGCTGCAGCTTTCGTCTCTTGAGTGGCAAGAGCACCTGAAACACCACTAGCCGAATTACTAGTAGTCAAACGATGCAGCTCATGCAAGATAGTTTGTTGAAGTTCTTGTGGCGAAGTAAATGCCTCCCTCCCAATCAAGAACCCATTTTCTCCAAACATCGTCATGCCGGAAGCTGGCAATCCTGGTTCATATTGAATCAATCTGCCACCAACATTTACCGCAACTGGCTGACCAGCTGCGTGAGCAGCTTGTATTTTCGCGAGTTCCGATGAATTCAGAATGTCCTGTGCCTCATTGATGATTTCTGACTCTGTGGCTGTAAATCCTGGAATCACCTTATTCGCCCCAACAACTTAATCACCAATCACGAGGCTCCACAAGCCACTTTTCACCTCTTCTGCCGACAAATTCACCATCTCACGTGTTTCAAATGCCGCGTGACGTTGTCCCACCGACTGATTTAACATTTGCCGACGACCAGTCAACACAATTGTCTGACGTACTTTATCGCTGGCCATAAGTTTTGCGGAACGTCCCGCAAATGTCGCTTCGGTGTCGGCCCCCTCGCATGCAAGCACAGTTTTGCCATCGGATAGTTTGAATAAATCTCGTACCACGAATTCGATTTTCATTTTATAGCCCCTTATCGCGCAGGATCTGAAGGATACGCACATCCTCGGCACTCAATCCAAGCATAGTCTGATGGTTAATCATGAAGTCCTTTACATGCGTTTCCGCGCTACCGAGACCACTCGTGCCAAGGCGGTCAACAATGCCTAGGCGTGCTTGCGTGCCGTGCAAAAATTCTTCAAGCACGGCAGCCTTGCTCGGATTTTCGCGAAGAATTATGCTCGAATTAACTTCGCCACCTACGGATGCCTCAGCACCAAAATAGTCCAACATGCGAAGTTCTTCTGATCCCGGTTTCGCAATTACCAGCGAACGCTTGCTACCCACAGCCGTTAATAGTTCTTGAGAGGCAGGCTCAACTCCCATTAATTCACTTGGGCTACGGAGCAGTGTGCTATTTGCCCCTCTCGACCGACAACTTACCGCGTTAAAAATGACCTTTTATCTCAGCCAAATACACTTCCTGCGCATTGAATGGTTTTTCAAAATCAAAATTTACAACCGCCGAAATAAAGTCACTTGGCGGAAAATAGTGATGCTTTTCAATGTAATGGAAAATCATTGATGGCATCGCAAAGAATCCATTATTTTTACCGGATGGTATCCAAATTTCAGCAGCACCTAGGAATGCACTACGCATACCATCAGTAATTGCTGCCACCTCACAATTAGCTAGCGAACACGGATGTACGGATCGTATTCGGTTAACCTGAGTATCGATAACTTCATTTCCTAAAATAATTTTAGATAGATTTGACAAAAAATCTGCATCTACATCACCCGTACTACAAGACTTATCAACATTAAGCCAGCCAATGTTCTTGACGTTGTTTAATGGCGTTTTTAGGTAATAACAATAATTACTCATATCTTCAAAATACATGTTCTCACCTTTAAATTAAAACTTCGTACAAGCAGCCCATTGGATACAACCCATATTTGGCTGTAACAATTGATCTAAGAATGTTCTTGACTCAACAGAAGTCGAATTTTGGAAAATTCGTAAAGGTGGATTTGTTGGTGCGCTCAATGTGTAATTTGGCACTTTTGAACCAGGTAACCACGTAGTCATACCTTCAATGTCATTCGCAATTCTAGGGTTTTGACTTGCCGCTTTTGCCAAGCCATTCCAATCTCCAGCCTCAATATAACGGCCAGTTTCATCAAGAATTTTGATGCCCTCTCTCGGCAGTGTTATTGCGGTTCCTTTTGGCACCACAACATTACCGCTACCAAAGACATATTCGCCATGCCCAGTCAATGCTGTCCCAGTACCACCAGGCAGAACTTCCTGCGCAAACTGATGTCCCTCACTACTGCCAAGGAAAGATCTTTCTAACGCGGTGTTTGTCCCTACGCTACTTGCCCCAAGTGTACTCGCCTCTGCCGCCCGCGAAGCAAGGAACCCATCCACCACACCCTGCACCGCCATCCCCCTGAGACGACACCCGCAATCTCAACGCCAGCCTGCATTACACCAAAGAGCAACGCCGTGCGTCCAACGCCGATTAACGATTCTGAATAGCCACGCGCGCTTTCAATACCACCGTGGATCACCTGCCCAACAGGTGCC
>JANYFX010000250.1 GCA_025359585.1 Rhizobacter sp.
GCGCCACCGTCACGCACCTGCGGCTGTACCGGGCGGTCAAGCGCAACGCGCTCAACGACGCGCTGATCGCGCAGCTGCAAACCGCCTTCATCAACCTGCCCGAGACCACGCGTGCCGTGGTCGTCAGCGGCGAGGGCGACCACTTCTGCGCCGGGCTCGATCTGTCGGAGCTGGGTGAACGCACGGTGGCCGAAGGCGTGCTGCACTCGCGTTCGTGGCACGCCGCGTTCGAGCAGATCCAGTTCGGCCGTGTGCCGGTGATCGCGGTATTGCATGGCGCTGTCGTCGGCGGTGGCCTGGAGCTGGCGAGCTCGGCGCACGTGCGCGTGGCCGAAGCCAGCGCGTTCTACGGTCTGCCCGAAGGCCAGCGCGGCTTGTTCGTCGGCGGCGGCGGCTCGGCGCGTGTGCCGCGCCTGATCGGCGTGGCGCGCATGGCCGACATGATGTTGACGGGGCGTGTCTACGACGCCGCCGAGGGCTTGAGCATCGGTCTGTCGCAGTACCTCGTCGAAGACGGCAAGGGCCTGGAAAAAGCGCTGGCGCTGGCCGAGAAGATCGCCGCCAACGCGCCGCTCTCGAACTTCGCGGTGATGCACGCGCTGCCGCGCATCGCCGACATGAGCCAGAGCGACGGGCTGTTCACCGAATCGCTGATGGCCGCGATCGCGAGTGGCGACGACGCGGCCAAGGGCCGCATGCGCGCTTTCCTCGAAGGCAAGGCGGCGAAGGTCGCGAAGTCATGAGCGCTGGGCTCGCCGCGCCGAAGTACCGTGACTTGCCGCTCGGCGGCTCGCTGTCGGCGAACTTCGCCACCGCGGCCGACGGCAGCACGCTCGTCACGTCCACCGAAGCGCTGCAGCAGTACCCTTTGCGCCTGACCGATCGCCTGCTGCATTGGGCTGCGGTAGAGCCCGACCACACGCTCGCCGCCAAGCGATACCAGGGTGGTGACTGGCGTCGCATCAGCTACGCGCAAGCCTTGCTCAGCGCACGCTGCATCGCGCAGGCGTTGATCGACATGAAGCTCTCGGTCGACAGGCCGGTGGCGATCCTCTCCGACAACGATCTCGAACAGCTGCTGCTCGGCCTGGGCGCCATGATTGCCGGCGTGCCGTTCGCGCCGATATCGGCCGCGTACTCGCTGGTGTCGCAGGACTACGGCAAGTTGAAGCACATTCTCGGCGTGCTGACGCCGGGGCTGGTGTTCGCATCGAGCGCGACGGCCTTCGGCAAGGCGATCACCGCGACGGTGCCGGCCGACGTGACGGTCGTGCTCACGAGCGGCAGCATCGAAGGCCGCAAGACATTGAGCTTCGACGATCTGCTCGCCACCGTGCCCACCGCGCAGGTCGACGAAGCCCACGCGAAGGTCGGCCCCGACACGATCGCCAAGTTCCTGTTCACCTCGGGCTCGACCAAGCTGCCCAAGGGCGTGATCAACACGCAGCGCATGCTGTGCAGCAACCAGCAGATGATCCTGCAGTGTTTTCCGTCGCTCGGCCAGGAGCGACCGGTCTTGATCGACTGGCTGGTCTGGAACCACACCTTCGGCGGCAACCACAACGTCGGCCTCACGGTCTACAACGGCGGCACGCTCTACATCGACGAAGGCAAGCCCACGCCCACCCACATCGGCGAGACGCTGCGCAACCTGCGCGAGATCGCGCCCACCGTCTACTTCAACGTGCCCAAGGGCTTCGAGGAAATCGCCAACGCGCTCGAAACCGATGCGGCCCTGCGCGACCGCTTCTTCAGCCGCGTGAACATGTTGTTCTTCGCCGGTGCCGGCCTCTCGCAGCCGGTCTGGGACAAGCTCGACCGCATGGCCGAGCTGGCCTGTGGCGAGCGCATCCGCATGCTGACCGGCCTGGGCATGACCGAGACCGCGCCGTTCGCGATCTGCGCCAACGGGCCGGTCGTGAAGTCGGGCTACATCGGCCTGCCGGCGCCCGGCATGGAGCTCAAGCTCACGCCGGTCGACGGCAAGCTCGAGGTGCGCTACCGCGGCCCGAACGTCACGCCCGGCTACTGGCGCGCGCCCGAGCAGACGCAGGAATCGTTCGACGCCGAGGGCTACTACGGCAGCGGCGACGCGCTGAAGTACATCGACGCAAACAACCCGCAACTCGGCTTCGCGTTCGACGGCCGCATCGCCGAAGACTTCAAGCTCGCGACGGGCACCTTCGTCTCGGTCGGCCCGCTGCGCGCGAAGGTGATCGCGGCCGGCAGCCCGTGTGTGCAGGACGCGGTGGTCGCGGGCATCAACCGCAACGAGATCGGCCTGCTGATTTTTCCGCGGCTCGATGCGTGCCGCGAACTCGCGGGTGCCGCGCCGAACACGCCGACGCTCGACGTGCTTGCTGCCGCGCCGGTTCGCGCGTTCTTCCAGAAGCTCGCCGACGAGCTGTTCCGCAGCGGCACCGGCAGCGCCACGCGCGTGGCGCGCAGCATCGTGCTCGTCGACCCGCCCAGCATCGACCGCGGCGAGATCACCGACAAGGGATCGATCAACCAGCGTGCGGTGCTGACGCACCGCGACGCGCTGGTCGAGCATCTGTATGCGGGCGGCGACGACAGCGTCATCCTGCCGCAGCGTTGAACCATTCGAAAGCCATCACATGAACATCCAGGGACAAGCCGCGATCGTCACCGGTGGTGCTTCTGGCCTCGGCGCGCAGACCGCGCGCGAGCTTGCCAAACGTGGCGCGAAGGTCGCGGTGTTCGACCGCAATGCCGAGGGCGCGAAGGCCGTGGCCGCCGAGATCGGTGGCATCGGCATCGGCTGCGACATCACGTCGAGCGACAGCGTGATCGCCGCATTGAATGCCGCCCGCGAAGCACACGGCCCGGCACGCATCCTGATGAACATCGCCGGCATCGGCACCGCCAAGCGCCTGATCGGAAAAGACGGCACGCCGATGCCGCTCGAAGACTTTCGCCGCGTGATCGAGGTGAACCTGATCGGCACCTTCAACGTGATCCGCCTGGCCACCGCCGAGATCGTCAAGCTCGACCCTTTGCAAGACGGCGAGCGTGGCGTGATCGTCAACACCGCGTCGGTCGCGGCTTTCGACGGGCAGGTCGGGCAGGAAGCTTATGCCGCGTCGAAAGGCGGCGTGGTCTCGCTCACGCTGCCACTGGCGCGTGACCTCGCGCAGTTCGGCGTGCGCGTCGTCACCATCGCGCCGGGCCTGTTCCTCACGCCGCTGATGGCCGAACTGCCGCTGCCGGTGCAGGAATCGCTCGCCGCGAGCATCCCGTTCCCGAAGCGGCTGGGCAAACCCGAAGAGTTCGCGCATCTGGCGGCCGCTATCGTCGAGAACCTCGCGCTCAACGGCGAAGTGATCCGCCTCGACGGCGCGTTGCGCATGGCGCCGCGCTGACCGCCCTGAACCTCATCCCCTGCACGCCCCCATGCCGCGTTCCACCACCCACCGTGTCGACATCGCCTTCGGCGACTGCGACCCCGCCGGCATCGTGTTCTTCCCGAACTTCCTGCGCTGGATGGACACGGCTTCGCTGTCGTTTTTCATGCAGTGCGGCGTGCCGCCCTGGCGCGAACTGGTGAAGACACGTGGCATCGTCGGCACGCCGCTGCTCGAGATCAACACCAAGTTCCACAAGGCCGCGACCTACGGCGAAACGTTGACGATCACGACGCATGTCGAAGAGTGGCGCAGCAAGGTCATCGTGCAACTGCACCGCGTGACCCGCGCGGGCAAAGACGGCGCTGCCGAAGACCTGATCTGCGAAGGCCGCGAAGTGCGCGCCTTCGTCAAGCGCGACGACCACGACCCCGACCGGTTGCGCGCCATCCCCGTGCCCGAAGACATTCGCGCGCTCTGCGCCTGAGCTGATTCGACCCTGCTTCCACCCCCGAGAATTTGAAGGAGACCCCCATGACAAACGTTCGCACCCTCGTCGCCGCGATGGCCACGCTGCTCACCGCCACGCTGGCCAACGCCGACATCAACATCGGCATCAGCCTGCCGCTCACCGGCCCCGCGTCGGGCCTGGGCATTCCGATGAAGAACCAATTCCTGCTGTGGCCGCAGACCATCGCCGGCGAGAAGGTCAACCTGATCATCCTCGACGACGCGACCGACCCGACCAAGGGCGTCGTCAACGCCAAGCGTTTCATCACCGAAGACAAGGTCGACATCATCGGCGGCTCGGCCGCCACGCCGGTGGCAGCGGCCATGGCCGACGTGGCCGCCGAAGCCGCCACGGTGCAGATCGCTTTCTCGCCGGTCGCCTTGCCGCCCGGCAAAGACGCGTGGACCTTCCGTCTGCCGCAGTCCACCGGCGTGATGGCCCACGCGATGGTCGAGCACATGAAGAAGAACGGCGTGAAGTCGGTCGGCTTCATCGGCTACACCGATGCGTATGGCGAGAGCTGGCTGAAAGACTTCACGGCAGTGGCCGAGCCGGCCGGCATCAAGGTGGTGGCGGTCGAGCGCTTCGCGCGTGCCGACACCAGCGTGACCGGGCAGGCGCTCAAGCTGGTCTCGGCGAACCCCGATGCGATCCTCGTCGTGGCCTCGGGCAGTGGTGCGGCGATGCCTGAAGTCGGCATCCTCGAGCGCGGCTACAAAGGCAAGATTTATCAAACCCACGCCGCCGCCACGCGCGACCTGATGCGTGTGGGCGGCAAGGCCATCGACGGTACCTACGTCGTCTCTGGCCCGGCCGTGATCGCCGAGCAGTTGTCCGACAGCCACCCGTCGAAGAAGATGGCGATCGACTTCGTGCAGAAGTACGAAAAGGCCTACGGCGCGGGCAACCGCAACCAGTTCGCCGGCCACGCCTACGACATGCTGCTCACGCTCGAAAAAGTGTTGCCCGGCGCGCTGAAGAAGGCCAAGCCCGGCACCAAGGAATTCCGCGCCGCCATCAAGGAAGGCATGGAAACGATGGGCCGTACGATCTTCTCGCACGGCGTGATGAACTGGACCGCCGCCGACCACTGGGGCTTCACGAACGAGACCGGCGTGATGCTGAAGGTGGTCAACGGCGACTGGAAGGTCGAGTAAAACCCGTCACGACCGACACCGCACGAGCACAGGGCTTTTCATGGACTTCTCGATCGCCAGCATCCTGCTGCTGGACGGCGTCACCAACGGCGCCATCTACGCCCTGCTGGGCCTGGCCACCGTGCTGGTGTTCGCGGTCACGCGCGTCATCTTCATTCCGCAGGGTGAGTTCGTGGCTTACGGCGCGCTCACGCTCGCGCTGCTGCAACTCGGCAAGGTGCCGGGCACCGTCTGGTTGCTGCTCGTGCTGGCGCTGCTGGCGGCGGGGCTCGACATGGTGGCCGGGCTGCGGCGCGGTTTGCCGCTGCCGCGCCTGATGGTGGCGGCGGGCAAGGCGCTGGTGCTGCCGGTGGTCGTGGTCGCGGTCACGTGGTGGGCGGCGCCGCTCAAGTTGCCGCTGCTGCTGCAAAGCCTGCTCACGCTCGCGATCGTCACGCCGCTCGGGCCGCTGGTGTACCGGCTGGCGTATGAAAAGCTGGCGGATGCGACCGTGCTCGTGCTGTTGATCGTCTCGGTCGGCGTGCACTTCGCGCTCACCGGCCTCGGCCTCGTGTTCTTCGGCGCCGAAGGCTTTCGCAATCCGAGCTTCTGGGACGCGCGCTTCTCGGCCGGCGCGCTCACGCTGTCGGGCCAGACCGGCATCATCTTCATGGTCTCGATCGCCTTGATCATTTCGCTGTACCTGTTCTTCGAGCGAACGCTGCGCGGCAAGGCCTTGCGCGCG
>JANYFX010000263.1 GCA_025359585.1 Rhizobacter sp.
GAACCTGAACACCGGCGCCACCGGGCCGAAGGTTTCTTCGCGGGCGCAGAGCATGTCCTTGGTGGCGTTCGTCAGCACCGTCGGTTCGAAATAGCGCTGGCCGAACTTCTTGCCGCCCGTGACCAGTGTCGCGCCCTTGGCGAGCGCATCGGCCACGTGGCTCTCGATCTTCGCGACCGCGTTGTCGTCGATCATCGGGCCCTGGTTGACGCCGGCCTCGAAGCCATTGCCGACCTTGATCGCCTTCACCTTCGCGGTGAGCTTCTCGACGAAGGCGTCATACACCGTGTCCTGCACGTACAGGCGGTTGGCGCAGACGCAGGTCTGGCCGGCGTTGCGGTATTTGCTGGCCAGCGCGCCTTCGGCGGCGCTGTCGAGATCGGCATCGTCGAAGACGATGAAGGGCGCGTTGCCACCGAGTTCGAGCGAGAGTTTCTTGATCGTCGGCGCGCACTGCTTGCTCAGGATGCGGCCGACTTCGGTCGAGCCGGTGAACGAGATGTGGCGCACCACGTCGCTCTCACACAGCACCACGCCTATGTCGGCCGACTTCTTGGCGGTGATCACGTTCAGCACGCCCGGCGGCAGGCCGGCACGCTGGCCGAGTTCGGCGATGGCCAGCGCCGACAGCGGTGTCTGCCCGGCCGGCTTCACGATCACCGGGCAGCCTGCGGCCAGTGCCGGCCCGACCTTGCGGGTGATCATCGCGATCGGAAAGTTCCACGGCGTGATGGCCGCACACACGCCCATCGCCTGCTTGATGACGAGGTAACGTTTGTTGTTGTCGGTGGTCGGCACGGTTTCGCCGTAGACACGCTTGCCTTCTTCTGCGAACCACTCGATGAAGCTCGCACCGTAGACCACTTCACCGCGCGCCTCGGCGAGCGGCTTGCCTTGCTCGGCGGTCATGATGCGCGCCAGGTCGTCGGCGTGCTGCAGCATCAGGTTGAACCACTTCATCAGGATCGCGCTGCGCTCCTTGGCGGTCTTGCCACGCCAGGCCGGGAAGGCCTGGTTCGCCGCGGCGATGGCGGCGTGGGTTTCGGTCACGCCGAGGTCGGCCACGTCGACAAGCTTGATCCCGGTGGCCGGGTCGGTCACGTCGAAGCGGGCGCTGCCGGCGACCCATTCGCCGTTGATCAGGCCGTGGGTCTTCAGCAGCGTGGGGTCGTTGAGCGTGGCGAGGGGTGATGTTTTCATGTCCATGGGCAGGTCTCCGGAAAGTCTTGTTCAGCGCTGGCGCACGCCCGGCAACACGCAGAGCATTTCGTACAGCAGGTTGGCGCCGAGCAGCGCGGTGTTGCCCGACGGATCGTAGGGCGGAGAGACTTCGACCAGGTCGCCGCCCACCACGTTCAGGCCGCGGCAGCCGCGGATGATCTCGAGGCCTTGCGGCACCGTCAGGCCGCCGATCTCGGGCGTGCCGGTGCCGGCGGCGAACGACGGGTCGAGGCCGTCGATGTCGAAGCTGATGTAGACCGGTGCCGAGCCGACACGTTCGCGCACCTGCGCCATCAGGGGCGCGAGCGACTGGTACCAGACCTCGTGCGCCTGTACCACCGTGAAGCCTTGCGCGCGCGGCCAGTCGAAATCGTCGGCGGCGTAGCCGGTGCCGCGCAGGCCGATCTGGAACACTCTTCTGCAGTCGAGCAGGCCCTCTTCGACGGCGCGCCGAAACGGCGTGCCGTGCGCGATCGGCTCGCCGAACATCTCGTCGTTGATGTCGGCGTGTGCATCGACATGCACCAGCGCGACCGGGCCGTGCTGCCGGGCCAGCGCGCGCAGGATCGGCAAGGCGATCGTGTGGTCGCCGCCCATCGTCAGCGGTTTGCAGCCGGCGGCCAAAACACGCTCGTAGAAGCCCGTGATGATCGGCATCGACTTTTCGAGCGAGTAGGTGTTGATTGGCACGTCGCCCAGGTCGGCGACCTGCAGGGTGTCGAAGGGCGCGGCGCCGGTCGCCATGTTGTAGGGGCGGATCAGCGCCGACTCGGTGCGGATCTGGCGCGGCCCGAAGCGCGCGCCGGCGCGGTTCGAGGTGCCGATGTCGAGCGGCACGCCGATGAACGCCGCGTCCAGACCC
>JANYFX010000264.1 GCA_025359585.1 Rhizobacter sp.
CCTGTTCGGCTGCGGTCGGCGCGGGCGCGGGAGCACCCGACATGGTCCGCGCTTCGCCGAACGCACGCTGGACCACCCACGCCTGCCCATCACGCGCGAGCCAAGCCTGTTCGGCGAGGATCGCGAGCAGACGGTGGAACAGCTGCCGATGGCGCTCGACGACACCGAGCCGCTCGGCCAGCGCGGCGCCGTCGAAGCGCTCGCCGACCGCAGGCGACCATCCCAGCCGCACGATCGCCTGCGCGACGAATCGCGCGCACAGCGCGTCGAGCTGCGGCAGCGCCGCGTCGTAGGCCTCGATGCCGGCCGCGCGGCGCAGCGCCACGATGGCGTCGCGCGCCGCTGAGGCCAGCTCGCCGAGCACGAGCGGGCGTGCGGCCTGCGGCGCGGGCCCATCGCGCCAGACGATTTCATGGATCAGATCGTCGATCGCGCGGTCGCCGAGCCGCAGCAGCGTCGCAGCGTCGACACGCTTGAGCCGCAGGTCGAGCAACTGCGCGACGGGTGTGCCGTCGGCATCGAACACGTGCAGGTCGGCGCGGCGCGTATCGCCCTGCTGCGCCGGCTCGGCGACGATGTGCGCCCAGCAGTTCCCGGCCGGCCGTGCCACGAGCCGGTAGCGGCCGATCGACAGCGGCAGGTAGAGCGCGTCGTCGGCCTCGCTGGCAAGCGCGACGGCCAGCAGTTGCAGGCAGCCGTCGAGCTGGACCGGGTGGAAGCAGTAGGCGCCGCGTTCGGCTTCGAGCTCGGCGTGCAGCGCCACTTCGCCGACAGCCTGGCCGGGGCCGCGCCAGATCCGGCACAGCGACTGGAAGGCCGGCCCGAAGTCGAGCCCGCGTTGCGCCAGGCCGGCGTAGAAGGCCACGCGGTCGACGGGCTCGGTGCAGGCGGCGCGCGCGGCGGCGAGTGTCAGCGTCGAGGCGGGTGCGGTGTCGGCCTGCGGCAGGCGGGCGGTGACATGGGTGGTCCAGGCCTGCGCGTCGTCAGCCTCGTCGGCGAGACTGGACAGGCGCACGAGCGAGGCGCCATCGAGCGGTGTGTCGACGATCGTCTGCACGCTGCGGCCGCTGCCGGTCTCGTCGCCGAGCAGCATCGCTTCCTGCACGGTCACGTCTTCGATGCTTCCGGTGGTCGCGCCGTGCCGATCCGCGGCGGCGGCGAGCAGCATGTCGAGGTAGGCCGTCGCGGGCAGCACGACCCGGCCGTGCACGCGGTGTTGTGCGACCCAGCGCGGCGCATCGGCAGAGATGTGGCTGTCGTGGATGCGCTGCACGCTGGCCGAGCGCAGCCGCGTGCCGAGCAGCGGATGCGCACCTCGGGCGGCGCGGGGCGCGGCGGTGGGCTGCGCGCTGAACCAGCAGCGTTCGCGCTGGAACGGGTAGGTGGGCCACTCGATCGGCGTGCGCGCCTCGCCGTCGTGCACGGCGCGCCAATCGATCTGTGCGCCTTCGAGGTAGAGGCCGGCGAGCGCGTCGAGCAGTTGCTCGCGGTCGGGCCGGCCCTTGCGCAGCGAAGCGATCAACCGCAGGCCGGGCGCGGCCGGCGCGACGAAGGCCAGCAGCGCCGGCTGCGGGCCGATCTCGACGCACACGTCGGGCTTTTGGGCAACCAGCGTGGCCACGCCGTCGGCGAAGCGCACGGCCTCGCGCACATGGCGCCGCCAGTAGCGCGGCTGCGTGATCTCGCCCGGCGAGGCGAGCCCGCCACCGAGGTTGGAGACGAGCCGCAGCCGTGGTGGGGCGAACCGGATGCCGGACAGCATCGCTTCGAAGCCGTCGAGCATCGGCTCGACCAGCGGCGAATGGAACGCGTGCGAGACCTTGAGCCGCTGGCAGCGGATGCCGCGGCCCTCGAACGCCTGGCACAGGATGTCGATCGATTCGGCAGCGCCGGAGATCACCGTCTGCGTCGGCGCGTTGATCGCCGCGATCGCGACCCGCGGGTGCGCGGCGAGCAGCGGCGTCACGGCGTCGGCCGGCGCATGCACCGCGGCCATCGCACCGCCCTCGGGCAGCGCGCCCATGCGCCGGCCGCGTTCGCAGATCAGCAGCGCGGCAGCGTCGAGCGACATCACGCCGGCGACGCAGGCCGCCGCGACCTCGCCGACCGAATGGCCGATCACGACCGAGGGCGTCACGCCCCAGGCGCGCCAGGTCTCAGTGAGCGCGAACTCGATCGCGAACAACGCCGGCTGGGTGAACTCGGTGCGGTCGAGCAGGGCAGCGTCGCTGCCGAACAGTATCTCGATCAGCGGCCGGCCGAGGTGCGGGTCGATCGCCTGCGCGCAGCGGTCGAGCGCGGCGCGGAACACCGGCACGCCCTCGTACAGGCCACGCGACATGCCCGCGTACTGCGCGCCCTGGCCGGTGAAGACGAAGGCGACGCGCGGCGGGTCGCGCCGCTGCACCTGCGCGACGCGCAGGCCGGGCGCTTCGCGGCCCTCGGCCAGTGCGACGAGGCGCTCGCGCAACTCGCCGAGGCTGGCCGCGCTGACCGTCGCGCGGTGCCTGAACTGCGCGCGGCCGGCGTTCGCGGTGAAGCAGGCGTCGGCCAGCGTGATCGACGTTGATGCAGCAAGTGCATCGGCATGCCGGCGCGCGAGTTCACGCAGCGCTGCCGGATCGCGCGCCGACAGCGTGTAGAGCTGCGGCAGCGGCGCATCGGCGCGGGCCGTCGAGGTCAGCGCCGGCGCGGGCGCCTCTTCCAGCACCACGTGGGCGTTCGTGCCCGAGAAGCCGAACGAACTCACACCCGCGAGCCGCCGCCCGCCGATCGCTTCCCACGGCTGCAAGGCGGTCGGCACGCGCAGCGGCAGCTCGCCCCAGGCGATGTGCGGGCTCGGGTTGCGGAAGTGAAGGTGCGCGGGAACAGCGCGCTGCTGCAGCGCGAGCACGAGTTTGATCAGCCCGCTCACGCCGGCAGCGGCTTCGAGGTGGCCGAGGTTGGTCTTGACCGAGCCGAGCCAGAGCGGCCGCGTCACATCGCGGCCCGGGCCGAACACATGGCCGAGCGCCTGCACTTCGAGCGGGTCGCCGAGCTGCGTGCCGGTGCCGTGGGCTTCGATGACGCCGATGTCGCCCGGCGTGACGCCCGCGCGTGCCAGGGCCTCGCGGATCACCGCTTCCTGCGCCGGGCCGTTCGGCGCGGTCAGGCCGCTGCTCGGCCCGTCCTGGTTGACGGCGCTGCCGCGGATCAGCGCGAGGATGCGGTCGCCGTCGGCTTGCGCGTCCGACAGGCGCTTGAGCACGACGATGCCGCAGCCCTCGCCGCGGGCGAAGCCGTCGGCGGCGGCATCGAAGCTCTTGCAGCGGCCGTCGGGCGCGAGCATGCGCGAGTGCGAGAACGCGATGAACAGGTCTTCCGACAGCATCAGGTTCACGCCACCGGCGAGCGCCATGCGGCACTCGCGCGCGCGCAGCGCCTGGCACGCGAGGTGCACGGCGACCAGCGACGACGAGCAGGCGGTGTCCACGGTCAGGCTCGGCCCCTGCAGCCCGAGCAGGTAGGACACCCGGCCCGACGTCACGCTGTGCGCCACGCCGGAAGTGAAGTGTGCGTCGAGCAACGCGGTGTCGCCGCTCTTGTGCATCAGCGTCATGTAGTCGGAGCTGGCCTGGCCGACGTAGACGCCGGTGGCCGAAGTCGACAGGCGGTCGGGCGCCTGGCCGGCGTGTTCGAGTGCCTCCCAGGCCACTTCGAGCAACAGGCGCTGCTGCGGGTCCATGCCGCGGGCCTCGCGCGGCGAGATGCCGAAGAAGGCGGCGTCGAAGCCGTCGACGGGGCCGAGGAAGCCGGCCTCGCGCACCGCGATGCGACCGGAGGCCTCGGCGTCGGCGTCGAAGAAGGCGTCGATGTCGAAGCGTTCGCGTGGGATCGGGCCGACGGCGTCGCGGCCTTCGCGCAGCAGGTTCCAGAACGCGGCCGGGTTGTCGGCGCCGGGAACGCGGCAACCCACGCCGATCACGGCGATCGGCTCGCGCGCCGCGGCTTCGAAGGCCGCCAGCCGCGCCTGCGCGTCCTCCAGCGCGAGGAAGGCACGCTTGAGTGGCGAGAGTGTCGGCGGGTCCTGCGCTTCGTGGGTCATGGTTTGTTCAGGCGTTCCATCAGCAGCGCCTCGATCTCGGCCTCGCTCATCGCGGCCACCTTCTCGGCACCGAGCGGCGCAGCGGCGGGAGCGACCGGCGCGGCTTCTACCGGCGCCGGCGGCGCGCTCGCGGTGGCGAGCAGGGGCTGCAGGTAGACCGCGAGGGCTTCGATCGTCGGGTGGTCGAACATCAGCGTGGCGGGCAGGGGCCTGGCCAGGCCGAGCGCGCGACCGATGCGGTTGCGCAGTTGCACCGCCATCAACGAGTCCATGCCGAGGTCCATCAGCCGGTCGTGGCGGCCGGGAAGGTCGGCGGGGCCCAGGCGAAGCACGGCGGCGACGGCGTCGCGGACCGCTTCTCGCAGCAGTTCGCGTTGTTCGTCCGGCCCCGCCTGGTCCAAGCGCTGGCGCAAAGCCGCGGCGGCCTCGGCTGAGGCATCGACGGGCGGAGCCGAAGGCGCGGCGCAGTCCTGCGGCGCCTCGGCATCGAAGGCGGCTGCAAGGGCGCTGCCGCCCACGTGCGCGGCGATCAGCTGCTGGCCCATCGCTGCGGGCTCGCTGTCTTGTGGAGGCCACGCACCTGCCTCTGCGAACCCGGCCTCGCGCAGCGCGGCCAGCCATAACGGCGCGGCGAGCAGCGGGTTGTCGCCGCGCAGGTCGTCGTCGAACTGCTGCCAGCCTTCGATCAGGCCGGTCGTCATGTCGAACCAGGCCAGGTGCTCGGTCGATTCCACCAGCACCAGCACGCCGCCCGGCGCGAGCAGCGTACGGATCGCGGCCAGCGCAGCGCGCAGGTCACGCACCGCGTGCACCGCGTTGGCGGCGAAGACGATGTCGAACGACGCCGGCGCGAAGCCTTGCGATGCGGCATCACGTTCGAGGTCGAAGATGTCGAAGCGCAGGAAGGGGAAGCCGGCGAACTTCGCCACGGCGCGCTCGAAGAACGCCGCCGTCACGTCGGTGTATTGGTAACGCGTGCGCGCGGCGGGCAGCACCGGGAGCAGCGCGGCGGTGCTGCTGCCGGTGCCGGCACCGATCTCGAGCACGCGCAGCGGCGCCGCGGCGCCACGTGACGCGACCAGGGCTTCGAATGCGCTCGCCGCCAGCGTGTTCACGTAGCGCATCGGCGTCGAGCGCTGGTAGATGGCTTCGGCGAGTTCGGGCGAACCGCCCGGGAACAGCGTCTCGAGCGGGCTTTCGCGGCCGGCGATCACGTCGACGAGCAGCTTGCCGCAGTGCTCGATGTAGGCCAGCTGGGCCGGATCGCCGGCCAGCGCCGATCTCGCCGCGGCGCGGTGGCCGTCGAGGTCCGGATCGGCGAGCGGCTGGTCGGCAATGAAGAGCGCGCCGTCGGTGCGCAGCGCACCGCGCGCGGCAAGGCGTTGCAGCCAACGTTCGAGCAGGTGGCGGTACGAGGGGTTCGCACCGAGCCGATCGCGCACCTGTTCGACCGTGGCGGACTCGCCCACGGTGGCGAACAGGCCGGCGCTGCGCAGCACGGTCGCCGCGTGCGCGACCGTGAGTTCCTCCAGCACCGCCCAGCGTTTTGCATAGCCGGTCACGTCCACACCGATCGGCGCCTGCGCCGACTGCCGGGTCAGCGCCGAGACCAGCCGCTCCCAGGCGTGCGCACCGTCGGCACCCGGCGCGACGCGCTTGCGCGACGCGTTCGTCCAGTGGTGCCGGTGGCGGAACGGCGTCATCGGCACGCTTGTCAGCGTGCGTGCACGACCGCGATCGACGCCGCGCCAGTCGACCTTCGCGCCGGCGACGAAGAGGCGCTGCAAGGCATCGAACATCTCGGCCCAGTCGGACCCGCCGCGCCGCAACGATGGCAGCCACTGCACCGCCGAATCCGCCGGCAGGCCGTCGGCGGCCATGCCGAGCAGCACCGGGTGCGGGCCGATCTCGACCACGTGCGTGACACCCTGCGCGAGCAGCGCCTGCAGCGCGTCGGCAAAGCGCACCGGCGCGCGCATCTGGCGCAGCCAGTAACCCGGCTCGACCATCTCTCCCGGCGCGGCGACGGCGCCGCGGAGATTCGTGACGACCGTGCAGCGCGCAGTGCCGAAGCGCACCGTCGCGAGCGCTTCGCCGAGCGGCGCGAGCGCCGGCGCTATCAGTTCGGAGTGGAAAGCATGCGAGACCCGCAGCGCCCGCGTGTGCAGCCCCTGTGCGTCGAGGTGGCGGGTGAGCGTCTGGACGTCGGCGCGTGGGCCGCTCACGACCACCTGCTGCGCACCGTTGAAGGCCGCGAAGTCGAGGCGCAGCCCGAGCCTGGCCATCGCCTCGCGCACCCGGGCTTCGCCGGCCGGGATCGAAGCCATCGCGCCGTCGCCCGGCAGGTCTTGCGTGAGCCGGCCGCGGCGCGCGACCACGCGCAGCGCGTCGTCGAGCGGGAAGATGCCGGCAACGCAGGCCGCGGCGTATTCGCCCAGGCTGTGGCCGAGCACGACCGCCGGCTCCACGCCCCACGAGCGCCACAGCGCTGCGAGCGCGACCTGGGTGGCGAACAGCGCCGGCTGGGCGCAGCCGGTCTCGTCGAGTCGCGTGGCATGGGCGTCGTCGTACAGCAGTTCGAGCAAGGGGATGTCGAGCAGGCCGTCGAGCACCGCAGCGCAGTGATCGATCGTGTCGTGGAACACGGGGGCGTGTTGGTAGAGCGCGCGCGCCATGCCGGTGTACTGGGCGCCCTGGCCGGTGAACAGGAAGGCGACTTTCGGCGGCGGTGTCGACGCACGAGCCCCCGTGAGCGCCGGATGCTCAGCGCCCGCGAGAAACGCGGCCAGCGCCGCGTCGAAGTCGGCCGATGTGCCGCCACGAAGCGCAAGCCGCTGCGGCAGTTGCGCGCGGCCGGTGTTCGCGCTGAAGCAGAGATCCGCGAGCGAGCCCGGTTCGGCGAGCCGTTCGCGCCAGGCCAAGGCGAGTGCTTTCAGTGCCTCGTCGTCGCGCGCTGCGAGCGCGAGCAGGTGCAGCGGTCGTTCTTCTTCGGCAGCGGGTGTGGCGGCCGGCGCGACGACCTCTTCGAGGATCACGTGCGCATTCGTTCCCGAAAAGCCGAACGAGCTGATGCCGATGCGCGCCGGTGCGCCGCGCTGCGGCCAGTCTTCCAGCGCCGTGGGCACGCGCAGCGGCAAGGCGGCCCAGTCGACGAGCGGGTTCGGGTTCGTGAAATGCAGGTGCGGCGGCACCTGCCGGTGTCGCAGCGCCACGATCGCCTTCAACAGCCCGACGATGCCGGCGGCCGCTTCGAGGTGACCGAAGTTGGTCTTGCACGAGCCGACGAGCAAGGGTCGGCTCGCGTCGCGGCCGGTGCCCAGCGCGGCGGCCAGCGCCTGCAGTTCGATCGGGTCGCCGAGCGAGGTGCCGGTGCCGTGCGCTTCGATCAGGTCGATGTCGGCCGGCGCGAGCTTCGCCTGTGCCAGCGCGGCGCGGATCACCGCTTCCTGCGCCGGCCCGTTCGGCGCCGTGAGGCCGCCGCTGCGCCCGTCCTGGTTCAGCGCCGAGCCGCGGATCAGTGCGAGCGACCGTGCTCCGCCGGCCTGCGCATCACGCTGTCGCTGCAGCACCAGCACGGCAGCGCCTTCGCCGCGGCCATAACCGTCGGCGGCGGCGTCGAAGGTCTTGCAGCGGCCGTCGCGCGCCATCATGCGCGCCTTGGTGAAGGCGATGTGCGCATCGGGCGTGAGGATCAGGTTCACGCCGCCGACCAGCGCCAGGTCGCACTCGCCGCTGCGCAGGCTCTGGCAGGCGAGGTGCACCGCGACCAGCGACGACGAGCAGGCCGTGTCGACCGAGAGCGCCGGCCCCTGCAGCCCGAGCACGTAGCTGACGCGCCCGGCCACCACCGCCAGGCTGCCACCCGAGCCGGCATAGGCGTCGATGCGCTCGGTGTCGTTCCACAGCAGGCGTGCGTAGTCGCTGTTGCCGACGCCGACGAACACACCGGTGCGGCTGCCGGCGAGCGAGTCGGGCGCGATGCCGGCGTCTTCGAGCGCATGCCAGGCGAGCTCGAGCACCAGGCGTTGCTGCGGGTCCATGCTCGCCGCTTCGAGCGGCGCGATGCCGAAGAACGCGGCGTCGAAGCCGGCCACGTCGTCCAGGAAACCACCTTCGCGGGTCCACATCGTGCCGGGGCGGTCGGGGTCGGGGTCGTGGTGGGCGGCGACGTCCCAGCGCTCGGGCGGGATCGGGCCGATCGTGTCGATGCCTTCGGCGAGCACGCGCCACAGCGAGGCTTCGTCGTGCACGCCGCCGGGCAGCCGGCAGGCCGTGCCGACGATGGCGATCGGCTCGCCGGCCCCACCCTCGGCCGCAGCGAGGCGCTCGCGCAGCTCGCGGATCTCGAGCAGCGCCTGCTTGACCGGCGAGAGGGCCGCGCGGTCGTCGCTCATCGTGCGGCCCCTCGCGCCAACTCGGCGAGCAGCTCGGCCTCGGCCTGCTCTTCCGACAGCGCGCGCACCGCGTCGGCCGCGTCGTCAGAGCGAGGTGCTGCCGCGGCCGATTCCTGCAGGCCGGGCCAGACCGCCATCAGGTGGTCGGCCAGCGCGTCGAGCGTCGGGTGGTCGAACACCACCGTGGCCGCCAGCGGTCGATCGAAGGCGGTGCCGATCGCGTTGCGAAGCTCCACCATCATCAGCGAATCCATGCCCAGCTCGCGCAGCGGCCAGCGCGGGTCGATGCTGCGCCCGGCCGGCAGCGCGACGACCTGGCGCACCAGCGCGTCGAGCCGCGCCGTCAGGGCTGCGCGCCGCTCGTGCGCCGGCAAGGCCTGGATGCGGGCGAGCCCGTCCGGGCCACCGACAGCGCTGGGGCGCGTGCGCGGCAGCAGCGCATCGAAGCAGGCCGGCGGCCGCGTGCCGTGCACTTTCGCCAGATGGGTCGGCCAGTCGATCGGGAGCACTGCCACCGAGGCGGCGTTGCGCTCGATGAGTTCGAACATCGCCGCCAGGCCCTGATCGGGCGCAATCTCGCCGATGCCCTGAGCGGCCCAGCCCGCGTCGGCGCGCGCGGCGGCCATGCCCGAGCCTGACCAGCGGCCCCAGGCGATCGCCGTGGCCGGGCGGCCCTGCGCGCGCAGCGACTGGGCGAGCGCGTCGAGCGCAGCATTCGCCGCGGCGTAGTTGGACTGCCCTGCGGCACCGAGCCACGCGGCGCCGGCAGAGAACAGCACAAGGAAGTCGAGCGCCGCGCCGGCGGTGGCCGCAGCGAGGTGAAGGGCGCCCAGCAACTTGGGCCGCAGCACCGCCTCGAAGCGCGGCCACGTCTGGTGCTCGACCACGCCGTCGTCGAGCACACCGGCCGCGTGCACGACACCACGCAGCGGCGGCATCGTGGCGCCGGTGTCGGCGAGCAGCGCCCGCAGCGCGTCGGCATCGGCGATGTCGAGGTGGGCTCGGCGCACGTCGACACCGGCCGCTGCGAGCCGCGCCAGCGTGGTCTCGGCGTCGGCCGACGCCGAAATCACGCCGGCGCGGCCGAGCAGGATCAGGTGACGTGCGCCGCGCGCCGCGAGCGCCTCGGCGACGCCGAGTCCGAGCGTGCCGAAGCCGCCGGTGACGAGGTAGCTCGCGTCGGCCCGAATCGGGCACGCGGCGGCTGGCGCGGCGAGGTCGCGCCGCAGCACCAGCTTGCCGATGTGGCGCGCATGGGCCATCGTCTGGAACGCTGCCTTCGCGTCGCGCATCGGGAAGCTCGCGACCGGCAGCGGGGTCAGTTCGCCCGACGCGAGCCGCGCCAGCAACCGTGTGAAGAGCCTGGGCGCCAGCGCGGCGTCGTGAAGGGCGGCGTCGAAGAGGTCGAAGGCGTGGTAGCGCAGGCCGGGATACTGCGCAGCCACTGCCTCGGCGCTCCAGATGCCACGCTTGCCCATTTCGAGGAAGCAGCCGCCCGGGGCGACGACCGACAGGCCGGCCGCGATGAAGTCGCCTGCGAGGGCATTGAGCACGACCTGCACGCCCTGGCCGCCGGTGCGCGCGCGGACCTCGTCGCGGAAGGCCAGGCTGCGCGAGTCGAAGACATGCTGCACACCGAGCAAGCGCAGGTGCTCGCGTTTGGCCGGGCTGCCCGCTGTCGCGTAGACCTCGGCGCCGAGCAGGCGGGCGAGCTGCACCGCCGCCAGGCCGACCCCGCCGGTTGCGGCGTGGATCAGCACCCGGTCGCCGGCACGCAGGCCGGCGAGTTCCTCGAGGCCGAGGCTCGCGGTCAGGCAGGCGACCGGCAACGCGGCCGCATCGACATCGTTCAGGCCCGCCGGCCGCGGCGCGACGAACTGCTGTGCCACACACACGCTCGAGGCCAGGCCTCCGGCGGCGAGGGCAAACACCGCATCGCCGGGCGCGAAGCCGGTGACACCCGCACCGACCTCGGCCACCCGGCCGGCACATTCGCCGCCGAGCGAGTCGGCCGCGCCTTCGACCATGCCGAGCGCGCACAGCACGTCGCGGAAATTCAGGCCCGCCGCCTGCACCTCGATGCGGACCTCGCCGGGGCCGGGCGCGTGCACCGGATGCGGCGACAGCACCAGATCTTCGATCCGCCCGGAGCGCGGCGCGGTGATGCGGAAGTCACGCGCCGGCGGCAGCGGCACCAAGCGGGCGCACCAGGTTTCGCCGCTGCGCACGGCGAGTTGCGATTCGCGCGCGCCGCCGGCCAGCAGTGCCTGCGCGAGTGCGGTGCCGGTGCAGCCGGCGTCGATGTCGATGACCGTGCACTGCAGTTCCGGGTGCTCCGCCCGAAGAACCCGGGCCAGACCCCACAGCGTGGCCGCCAGCGGTGATGCGCGTTCGTCGCCGTGCACCGCTTGAGCGCCGCGCGTGACGAAGCACAGTCGCGGCGGCCGCGCGGCGGCCGCGCAGGATTGCACGAGGCGCAACGCCGATTCGAGCACCGGCCGCAGCGCCTGCAGCATGGCGCCGGCGTCGATGTCGTCCGGCAGATCGAGTGCCGCGAGCTGCACGACATGGTGCGTCGAGCCGGGCGAGGGCGAATCGGCCGCCACCGCGTCGGCGCCACGCGCTTTCAAGGCCTGCGCCAGTTCACCACCGAGAACGCCACCGCCGGCGACGATCTGCCAGCGCGACGTGTCCGCCGACGCGGCATGCGATGGCGCCAGGCGGGACCAGTCGAATTCCATGCCGCAGCGACCGACCAGGCTCGCGTTCGCGCCGGCGATGTCTTCGGCGCGCGCCCGCAGGAACTGCACACCCTGAACGCTCGCCACCGGCGATCCGTCCAGGTTCCAGATCGACAGGTCGGCGACGAGCCGCATGCCGTCTGCGCTGGCCGGATGCAACTTGGCGTGGCCCCACAACGAACCGTTCGCGCGGCCGTGAACCGTGAGGCGCTCGATCGCGGTCGGCAGCCAGAGTGTCTGGCTGGCGGGCCCGTGTTCGCCATCGGCAACCGACACGAGTTGCAGGCAGGCGTCGAGCTGGCTCGGATGGATCAGCCAAGGCCCGTCGTCGCCCGAGGCGGCGTGTGGATCCAGCTGCGCAATGGCTTCGCCCGGTGCGCGGCCGACCCGCGCCAGGCGACGGAATGCCTCACCGAAGGGAGCGCCGGCGCGGGCCAGTGCAGCGTGGAACGCGGCCGCGTCGACGGGCTCGTTGCAGCGGGCTTGCGCGGCGCGCCAGTCGGGCGACAGAGCCGGCTCGGCAGGCGCCAGCACACGGGCCGAGACGAAGGCCGGCCAGCGCCCGCCGCTCTGCTCCGGCGCACGGCAAATCTCTGCGGCCCAGCCACCCGCCGCGCCGGGGCGCAGCACCGTCTGCACGGCAACGCTGCCGTCCTCGGGCAGCACGAGAGGCGCGCGAAACTCGATGTCGCGCAGTTCGAGTGCCGACCCGGCACCGGCTTCACGGGCGGCGGCGAGCAGCATCTCGACGCTCGCCGCGGCCGGCCACAGACTCGCGGTGTGGATGCGGTGTTCGCGCACCCAGGCGTGGCGGGCATCGCCTGCAGCGGCCTCGAAGACCCGGTCGTCCGTGGCCAGCGCCAAGGCTGCACCGAGCAGCGGGTGGCACCAGGCCATTAGGGCTGCGGCCGGGCCGCTGCGATGGGGCGCGTCGACCCAATGGCGGGTGTGCTGAAACGGGTAGACCGGCAGATCGACCCGCGCGCGCGCGGCGGCCCCGGCGCGGCCGCTCCAGTCGTCGACCGCGCCCTGCACGTACAGGGCGGCCAGCGTGTTCATGACTGTGGCGCCGTCGTCCTGCTCGCGGCGCAGCGAGGGCAGCCACGCGATGGCGGCATCG
>JANYFX010000330.1 GCA_025359585.1 Rhizobacter sp.
CACCTCGGCGGCGATCCGCCTCAAACTGAACCCATGCTTGCTCAATAACTGAATTTCCACATACACCTCGTTGGGTTTCAAGACCGCTCCGAAAAGCAGCCATCATCTCAAAACGGTGTGTCAGTTTTCAATCGCTGCTGACAGCTACGGTCGCGGGAGAAAGCGATGAACTTGGGGAAAGACGAACAGCGGCCGATGGGCCAGGGGATGCGCTGAAACCAACGCCGCGCGGCGAGCGTCCCTGCGTGCCAGCGGCACGCCTAGCTGGAGGGCTGTTGGCCGATCAGGTGCAAGCTGTTCGGCTGCATGCCAGGGGTGCCAAGCAAGGCGCGGCGGGGATGGGCTGACCAGCCGATCCCCTGGAGGGCAAGCGCAGCGCGCTGCGGTATTGCGGACGCAGCAAAAAGGGGGCGATGCCCCCTCGGGCTACAGCAGCCCGCGTTCGGCAAAACTCATCACGTCGTTGCCCGCCACGATCAGGTGATCCAACACCCGCACGTCCACCAGCGATAGCGCGGTTTTGAGGGTCTGGGTCAACACCTCGTCGGCCCGCGATGGTTCAGCGACACCCGAAGGATGGTTATGGCAAAAAATCACCGCTGCGGCGTTGAACGCCAGCGATTCCTTGACCACCTCGCGCGGATACACCGATGCCTGGCTCACCGTGCCCCGGAACAGCTCGACGTATTCGATCAGGCGGTTCTGCGCATCGAGCATCAGCACCGCGAACACCTCGTGCTCCAAGCCACCCAGTTTGACGCGCAGGAAGTCGCGCACGGCCTGCGGCGAAGACATTACTTCACGCCCGCGCAGTTGCGCACCGAGCAAGCGTTGTGCGGCTTGCAACACCTCGTCAGTATTGGCAGGACGGTAGTCGCCTGTGATATCGCGAACGAGAAGGGAATCGAGGGAAAGAGAAAGCTGCGACATGGTCTGCTCCGGTCTGTAGCGGGCGGAATTGCCCGAGACCGGCCCCAGCACGCTGCAGCGCAGTTGTCAGGGTTCGCAGACGACCGTCAGGACGCAAGCGCACACCGTGCGCGCAGACCTTGACAGCGAGAACAGCGTGGTACGTTGAAGGGAACAGCAAGTCCCCCCACACACTCCATTGCCTTTTGGCAAGCGCAGCGCGCAGGTCGGGAATGCAGAGACGGCCGGAGGCGTCAGGGATCAAAGCCGCATGGCCATGACTCGGCACGAGGCATGGGGCGTAGCCCGCGAGCCCGACGGTGCATCGCACCAGGACGCCAATCGATCTTCTTTTGCAATGCAGCATCTCCTGCAACTGTTGCGCCCCTCTTGACTTCGCACACGCCGTTCTTCACATCCCAGCAAAAACGTGAGAAAATATGTCTATTCCATTTTTTTAAAAAAATATATTATGAAAATCAATAATTTACAAAAATGTTGGGCGAAATGAACGAAGTTCAAGCTGATTTAGCCCAGTTGATCAGACTGGCACTCGCCGAGCAAACAGAGGATGTACGACTGTTCGTGGCCAGGCTCGTGCGCAAATATCGCAACACCGATCCAGAGCTGGCTGAACAGATGGATTTGTATCTACGTGCGAAGGCGCCTCGTTCAAACGCCCCCATGCGCAAGGTTGCGCAACCCACATTGCCGACGCAGACCTTGCCTGTTGATGACGAATCGAGACTGTCACTGCTGAAGGTCTTCAAGGACGAACCCAGTCGCGAGCAACCCCTTCTCTCGCTTGACCTCGAAGAAACCTTGAGTCAACTGATCCAGGAGCGCCGTCAAACGGATCGTCTGGCATCAATGGGCCTGAGTCCAACACGGTCCGCCATTTTTGTAGGACCGCCGGGTGTTGGCAAAACGCTCACTGCGCGTTGGTTGGCCTCGCAATTGGGCGTGCCGCTGTATGTGTTGGATCTGACTGCAGTCATGAGCAGCCTGCTCGGACGCAGCGGCAGCAACCTGCGGACCGCACTTGATTTCTCGAAACGTGGCCCTTGTGTATTGCTGCTGGATGAGATCGACGCTATCGCCAAGCGCCGCAGTGATGACGCCGACATCGGCGAGTTGAAGCGGTTGGTTACCGTAATCCTGCAGGAGGTCGACGAGTGGCCTGCCACGAGTTTGCTGCTGGCAGCGACCAATCATGCAGAGTTGATCGACCCCGCGTTGTGGCGACGTTTCGATTTGGTGATCAATTTCAAGGCGCCAGAAATGCCCGCCGTCAAACAGGCCATCAAACGCTTTCTGGGTCAGGACTATGCGCTGTTCGGGCGTTGGATCGACATTCTGACCTTCGTCTTCAATGGTGAATCTTTCAGCGACATCGAGCGCGATCTTCAGCGATTCCGGCGTGCCGTCGCGTTGGGTACAGCCTCGGACGCCGATCTGATCGAAGAATTCGTGAAATCGCGCGCGCTCGTTCTGGAGCGTCAAGGGCGCATTGATCTGGCGGTGCTGCTGACCAAGCAGACTCGTCTTTCGCAGCACACGATCTCTGACGTCACCGGAGTGAGTCGCGACACCATCCGAAAGTACACGAGCGAGCAACCACCTACCGTCAAGAAACCCTCAAAAAAGAAAGGCTGACGCATGAGTCAAACCAATTTCCTGATTGGGCGCGGCGAATTGCTGACCCATGACATCAAGGGGCCGAAACGCATGCCGGGCAAGGCCGAGGTGTACACCCTCGCACAAGCCGCGCAGCGGTTGACGCCGCAGTTCTCTGCCACCGCCACCGCGCTCGATGCCTTGCCCTCGCATGCCTGCCCCGGTGACTTCGGCGTTGCACGGCTGACGATGAATCCCAGCTACATTGCCCGGTCGTTCTTCCCTGTGGCGATGCTGCGTACCGTCGGCCTGGAGTCAGTCGGCAGTCGCACCGTTAAGGTGACGCCCGGCTGCTGGACCAAGAAGGGAGCACCGCAGGAATGTACGACGACCGAATTGTTCGTCGCCGGTAAGCGCCAGGCGTTTCGCCATCTCAATGACTGGACCCAGCAGATTGAGCCAGAATCCGATGAGGCGCTGGACCTGGCGCACATCGAGCAGTTCTCGGCATTCACTCCCCATGAACGCATTGCAGACTACGGCAGCAACAAGGACCGCTTCTTTGAAGTGGGCATCCATTTGCTACCCGATGAAAGTCGCTTGTTTGTCCAGCAATCCTTCGTGAAATACGCCAAGGAGGTCAGCGTCAAGGTCCACAGCGACCTTGGCTTCACAGCAGGCAACTTGTGGTTCGTGCCGGTTGAAGGCAAGCATGACCACATCGAGCGACTTGCCGAATTCGTGTTCGTGCGTGTCATCCGCCCAGTGCCCAAGTTGCGCGGCATGCGCCCAGTGCAGCGCACAGGCGAAGTGTCGGTTGGTTGCAATCTACCAACCGAGCAGCCGCTATCGTCGGAGCCCAAGGTTGCCATCCTTGATGGTGGCTTGCCCAAACAGCACGCGATCGGCCCATGGCTGCGCTCGTACCGCGTTCTCGACGAAGATGCGCAGGACGATCCGGCAGGCTTGGAGCATGGCTTGGCCGTCAGCTCCGCATTTCTGTTCGGCCCTATCCAGCCGAACGGCACTGCCGCCCGTCCATTTGCTTATGTCGATCATTTGCGCGTGCTCGACAAGGACGCTGATACTGAAGATCCGCTGGAGTTGTACCGGACTCTGGGCTTCGTCGAACAGGTCCTGCTCTCGCGGCAGTACCAGTTCATCAACCTTAGCCTCGGCCCGGATTTGCCGATCGAAGATACCGATGTACACGCCTGGACGTCGGTCATTGACGATCTGCTAAGTGACGGCGACACCTTGATGACCGTGGCCATCGGCAACAACGGTCAAATGGACCGCGCCTCCGGCAATGCTCGCGTGCAGGTACCTTCGGATTGTGTCAACGCGCTGGCAGTAGGCGCCGCCAACGACACCGAGGCGAGTTGGGCGCGTGCCCCCTATAGCGCTGTCGGTCCGGGTCGCAGCCCCGGTGTTGTCAAACCAGACCTGATGGCGTTCGGCGGCAATGCAGGCAATTACTTCCACGTACTGTCGCCGGGCAAGAAAGCTGCGCTTTCACCCCAACTGGGTACCAGCTTTGCTTCCCCGTATCTGCTGCGCAGTGCTGTCGGTATTCGATCCATCCTGGGCGCGGAATTGTCACCCCTCGCAATCAAGGCGCTACTGGTTCACGCCGCAGACACAGCGAAGCACGACAAGCTGGAAGTGGGCTGGGGCAAGGTGCCCGAAGACCTGATGAGCATCATCACCTGTCCCACAGGCGTGGCGCGCATTGTCTACCAAGGCGAATTGAAACCTGGCAAATACCTTCGCGCCTCGTTGCCACTACCCGCAGGTGGTCTGAACGGCAGCATCCGCCTAAAGGCGACCTTCTGCTACGCCTCGCCGACCGATCCGCAGGACGCAGCCGCGTACACGCGTGCCGGCCTGGAGGTCGTATTCCGCCCCAGCGACGAGAAGATTAAGGATGGCAAGGCCAACGCCGATACCAAGAGCTTCTTCGACATGAAGAAGTATGCGACCGAGGAAGAGCGTCGCTCCGACAGTGGCAAATGGGAAACGGTCTTGCACAGTGCGAAGAACATGCGCGGCAGCAGTCTCAAGAATCCGGTGTTCGACATCCATTACAACGCTCGTGAAGCTGGTGGTCGAGCCACCGGTGCCGAAAAGATTCGCTACGCGCTGATCATCACCGTCGAAGCCACCAAGCATGCCGACCTCTATAACGAAATCTTGCGCGCCTACGCGAAGACACTGGTGCCAATCCAGCCGCAAGTGTCGCTGCCAATCCGCGTGTAGTTCAGCAAGACAGGCAGCGTCAAAGTGCAATCAATTCAAAAAAATATGAGTTTATAAGCTGGAGGAAAAAGTGTCCCTGAACAATACAGAAATTCGGTATTACGACAGCAACGTCCTACGCTTGCCTGCCGACAAGCGCAACGAATATCACGAGCAAGTAGACAGGCTCGTGACCGAATTGAGCAAACGGTTACACGACCAGACGGAGATCAAGATCACGAAAGTGGTCAAGGCAGGATCGTTCGCTAAGTACACCATTTTGCGAAAAACGTCGGAAGATCCAGTGGATGTCGACGTGGTGTTCTACATCTCGGGCCGCAACGTCGACAAGGAAACGCTCGCGAGTCTGAGTCAGCTGATTTATGACGCGTTGGTCAAACTCTATCCGAACAAGGCTGTCGAGGACTTCGAGATTCAGCGCAAAGCGGCGACTGTTACCTTCGTCAGCTCCGGTTTGAGTGTGGACATCGTGCCGGTCATCGAAGACCCGGCGCGGTCGGGCTATGGCTGGCAGTTCGACGTTCACGACAATACCAAGGTGCAGACATGCGCGCCATGCCAGATCAAGTTCGTACGCGACCGCAAGGATGTGGACAGCGACTTTCGCACGCTGGTGCGGCTTGCGAAGAAGTGGCGGAACCGTATCGAACTAAAGCCGCTGAAATCGTTTGCCATCGAGTTGATCATGGCGCATGTCCTGGCCAAAAATGGCAAGGACGGATCAATCGAAAAGCGCTTCCGAGACTTTCTGCTCTACGTCGCGCAATCCGAACTCAAGGAAGTTATCACGTTCCCCGAGAACGGTAAGGTCTCGCTGACGTTCACCGATCCGGTTGTGATCCTCGATCCAGTTTGCAATACCAACAATGTGGTCAGCAGGATTTCCGACGATGAACGTAAAGAAATCGTCGCGGCAGCCATGGAAGCCTGGGAAACCGCCAACTTTGCTTCGACCGAAGACGACATCGAGGTCTGGAAAGAGCTGTTCGGTCCGCGCTTTAAAGTCAAGGAGGAAGCATGAGTCAAACGTATAGCGCGACCGAGACCTATTCGGTTGCTGATGTCGAAGTGGTGATGCGCCGCGTGACAGCCGATCTGGTCATGATCGCGAGTAGCACGGGTGCGGTGACAGAAGACAAGGCGCGGGATTGGGGCCATGACATTGAGGCGCTAGCCAAGAATGGCTATCTGCGAATGGTTGACCTGACGTTGATGAGCAACGGCATCGAGCAAAAGGCCACGCGCTTCGAGGTCAACACGGAGGCCAGCGACTTCACCATGAGCCGCCCTGGTGGCGTGCTATGGCCAAAGTTGCCCAATCCGGATCTGCGTATTGTTCTGTACTACACCGCCGAGTACGACGCGGCGGCAAAAGAGAAGATGGGGAAAAAACTGCGTATCGGATGGGTGCCGACAAATGCCGACACAAGCCACTCCGCCCTGACATCCAGCGCCAGCCGCGACTACGCCAGCAACGGTTATGGCATGCAAAGAAAGGACTTCAGTTAATGAGCCAACAGAACATTTTTGACGGCAAAATTCCCCTACCTGACACCACTCTGGCAACTCGCGAAAAGACGCTATTGGGGTTCGACGCGCGCTATCGGAAAATTCACGACCAATTGCGCCTGCTGCTCAATCTCGGTGATCTTGCGACATGGAGCAAGAAGCATCATCGTCAGAAGATCGCGCTGTGTGATCTTGTGGCGGAGCAGTACCCACTGGTGATTTTTCATGGGGATGTCGGCACCGGTAAAACAGCGACGGCCGAATGCATTGCCAATCGTCTGGCGAAGGAATCGCGCACCGAAGACTCGCTGTTGTTCAAACTCAGCAATCGTGTGCGGGGCAGTGGCAAAGTCGGTGAAATGGGCACCTTGCTAACCCAGGCTTTTCA
>JANYFX010000397.1 GCA_025359585.1 Rhizobacter sp.
GGCGCCAGCCTCGTGATGTTCAAGGGCTCGGCGCGCAAGGAAGCGGCGTGGCAGCTGATCGAATACCTCAGCGAGCCGGCAACGATGCAGCGCTTTCACGCGCTCACCGGCAACCTGCCACCGCGTCGCAGCGCATGGCGTTCGCCCGCGCTCGCGAACGACGGGCCCTCGCAGGCGTTTGCGCAGCAGCTCGAACGGGTGCGCGCCGCGCCCAAGATCCCCGAGTGGGAGCGCATCTTCCAGGAGATGCAGCTCACCGCCGAGCGCGTGGTGCAGCGCACGCAAAGTGCACAAGCCGCGACCGCGCAGCTCGATGCGTGGGTCGACACGCTGCTCGAGAAACGCCGCTGGCTGCGCGAGCGTGTCGCGAAGGGCTCGAAATGAGAAGGGCCGGCGTCGTCGGCTGGGCGCTGGCCGCGCCGGCGCTGCTCGTCATCTTCGTCTTCTTCGTGTTGCCGGTGATCGCCGGCCTGGCGCTCAGCCTGACCGACTTCGACCTCTACGCGCTGGCCGATTTGTCGACGTTGCGCTTCGTCGGCCTCGACAACTACCTGCGCCTGCTGCACACGCCGCTGTTCTGGCAGGCGCTCGGCAACACGCTGTACTTCGTGGTGGTCGGCGTGCCGGTCTCGATCGGCCTGTCGCTCGGCGCGGCGCTGCTTTTGAACTCGCGCTTCGCCCGTTGGCAGCCGCTGTTCCGCACCGCGCTGTTCGCGCCGGTCGTGACCACGGTGGTCGCGGTGGCTGTGATCTGGCGCTACCTGCTGCACACGCGTTACGGGCTGATCAACCAGGCGCTGGCCGGCATCGGCATCGACCCGGTCGACTGGCTCGGCGACCCGCATTGGTCGATGCCGGCGATCATCCTGTTCGCGGCGTGGAAGAACTTCGGCTACAACATGATCATCCTGCTCGCCGCGCTCCAGGCCGTGCCACGCGAGCTCTACGAAGCGGCGCGTGTCGACGGCGCCGGCGCCGCACGCCAGTTCACCGACCTGACGTTTCCGATGCTCACGCCCACGCTCGTGATGGTCGGCATCATGACGATCTCGGGTTACTTCCAGCTCTTCGCAGAACCGTATGTGATGACACAGGGCGGGCCGCTGCGCAGCACCGTCAGTGTGCTGTACTTCATGTACGAAGAAGGCTTTCGCTGGTGGAACCTCGGCAACGCGTCGGCTGTTGCCTTCCTGCTCTTCGTCGTGATCTTCGCGGTGAGCTGGGTGCTGCTGCGCTTCGACAAGGAGCCGGGCGCATGAACCCACGCATCGCGGTCTGGGTCGCCAACGGGCTGCTCGCCGGCCTGGCGGCCGTGAGCCTGTTCCCGCTGTTGTGGATGCTGTCGGTCTCGTTCATGCCGGCCGGCGCGGCGAGCAGCCTGCCCACGCCGCTGCTGCCGCACGGCTTCACGCTCGACAACTATCACACCCTGTTCGGCAGCATCGGCGTGGGCCGTTACCTGCTCAACAGTTTCGGCATCGCGCTGCTCGCCACCGTGATCTCGGTCAGCTTCAACGTGATGGCCGGCTATGCCTTCGCGAAGCTGCACTTTCGCGGCCGCGACGCGCTCTTCAAGACGCTGCTCGGCGCGCTCGTGATCCCCGGCCAGGTGGCGATGCTGCCGCTGTTCCTGATGCTCAAGCCGCTCGGCCTGATCAACAGCTACGGTGGTGCGGTGGTGCCGGCGATGGCCAGCGTGTTCGGCATCTTCCTGGTGCGCCAGTTCGCACGCGGCATTCCCGACGACCTGCTGGAAGCAGCGCGCATCGACGGCGCCAGCGAGTTCCGTATCTTCATCACCATCATCGTGCCGCTGCTCGGGCCGGTGCTGGCGACGCTGGCGATCTTCAGTTTCCTCGGCAGCTGGAACGACTTCATGTGGCCGCTGATCGTGCTCACCGACGATTCGCTGCACACGCTGCCGGTGGCGCTCGCCGGCCTTTCGCGCGAGCATGTGCAGGACAGCGAGCTGATGATGGCCGGTTCGGTCGTCACGGTATTGCCGGTGCTGGTGCTGTTTCTGGCACTTCAGAGGCAGTACATGGCGGGGCTGATGGCCGGGAGCGTGAAAGGATGAAGCGGCTGCTCGCGCTAGCGGTTCTGGCGGCCACGCTGTGCGCGCCGGCCCACGCCGAGGTGCGGGCCTTCGACGACTTCGAGAACCCCGCCGCGTGGAAACTCAGCGCCACCGACGACGTGAAAGCCGCGCTGCGCCCGGCCGAGGGCGTGCAGGGCAAGGCCTTGTGCATCGACTTCGACTTCGGCAGCGTCACCGGCTACATCAGCCTGCGCCGCGAGCTGCCGGTCGAGTACCCGGCGCGCTTCGAGTTCACACTGGCCGTGCGTGGCGACGCGCCGCTCAACGCGTTCCAGTTCAAGCTGACGGACGCGAGCGGTGAAAACGTCTGGTGGAGCCAGAAGCCCGAGTTCAAATTCCCGCACGAGTGGCAGACGCTGAAGTTCCGCCAACGCCAGATCGAGTTCGCGTGGGGGCCGGCGAGCGACCGTTCGCTGCGCCGCAGCGCGGCGGTCGAATTCGTCGTGGCGTCGGGCAGCGGTGCCGGCAAGGGCAGCGTCTGTTTCGACTCGCTCACGTTGCGCGAGCTGCCGGCCGACGACGTACCCGCTGGCCCGGCCACGCGTGCCACGTCGGGCACGATGAGCGCCGACTACGGCCAGCTGCGCGAGTTCGGCGCGCTCGTGTTGCGCTGGCGTGCCGGCGCGGCCGCGTCGGGCTACGCGATCGAGCTGTCGGACGACGGCGTGCAGTGGCGCCGCGTGCGCCAGGTTGAACGCGCTCGTGGCGACGTGCACACCCACTGGTTGCCCGAAAGCGAAGCGCGCTTCGTGCGCGCGGTGGTGGACGAGCCGGGCGCGAAGCCCGCCGCGCTGGCCGAGTTCGAGTTGATCGAGGCGGCAACTGCCAACGCCTATTTCGCGCAGCTCGCGAAGGCGGCGCCGCGTGGCAGCTACCCGCGCGCCTACATCGGCGAGCAGTCGTACTGGACCGTGCTCGGTGTCGATGGCGGGCGCACAGCCTCGCTGATCAGCGAAGACGGTGTGCTCGAACCGCTGCCCGGCGTCGGTGCGCTTGAACCCTTTTTGATTGCCGACAACAATCTGCTGAGCTGGGCCGACGCGAGCCTCGCGCACTCGTTGCGTGATGGTGATCTGCCGATGCCGAAAGTGCACTGGCGTGCCGACGGTCTTGCGCTCGACATCAGCGCCTTCGGCCACGGCACGCCCGAGGCGGCGCAGGTGCTCGCGCGCTACAGCGTGCGCAACCTCGGAAAGCGTGCGCGGCACGTCACGCTCGCACTCGCGTGGCGGCCGTTCCAGGCCAACCCGCCGACGCAGTTTCTTGCCCACCCGGGCGGCGCGAGCACGATCGACACGATGGCCTGGGACGGGCGTGCGCTGTTCGTCAACGGCGCCGAACGCCTGCACACGCTGACGCCACCGAGCAGCGTGCAACTCGAACCGCTCGCCGCCGGCGCAGTTGGCGACTGGCCGCGCGAACCCGCGCCATCACACGCCGAAGCGAATGTCACCGACAGCGCCGGTTTCGCCAGCGGCGTGCTGCGCTACGAGCTTCACCTGCGCCCCGGCGAGCGGCGCGAGATCGTGGTGGCGCTGCCGGTCAGCGGCGCGCCTGCCGTGCCGGCGCTGGCCCACATCGCACGCGAAGAAGCCCGGGTCGCCGCGCTGTGGCGCGAGCGGCTCGACCGCGTCCGCATCAGCGGCCCGGCGCCGGTGAACGATGTGGCGCGCACCTTGCGCACCGCCCTCGGCCACATCCTCGTCAACCGCAGCGGCCCGGCGCTGCAACCCGGCGCCCGCGCCTACGCCCGCTCGTGGATCCGCGACGGCGCGCTGACCTCGGCCGCGCTGCTGCGTCTCGGCCACGAAGACGTGGCACGCGACTTCCTGTTGTGGTTCGCGCCGTTCCAGTTCAAGAACGGCAAGGTGCCGTGCTGCGCCACCGTGCGCGGCGCCGACCCGGTGCCCGAGAACGACAGCGACGGCGAGTTCATCTTCGCCGCTGCCGACCTGTGGCACCACACCCACGACGAAGCCACCGCGCGCGCGCTGTGGCCGAAGGTGCGCGCGGCAGTCGATCACATGGAGGCGCTGCGGGCGAGCGAGCGCACCGACGCTAACCGAACACCCGAGCGCAGTGCCTATTTCGGCCTGATGCCGCCTTCGATCAGCCACGAGGGCTATTCCAACAAGCCTGCGTATTCGTACTGGGACGACCTCTGGGCTGCGACCGGCTACCGCAGCGCCACGGAGCTCGCGCAGGCGCTCGGCCTGACTGACGACGCCCGCCGCATCGGCGCGCAGCGCGATCAATTCCTCGCCGACTTGCGCGCGTCGTTCACTGCGAGCACCCAACGCCACGGCCTTGACCTGCTGCCTGGCTCGGCCGACCGCGGTGACGTGGACCCGACCTCGAGCACCATCGCACTCAGCCCCGGCGGCCTGCTCGGCACGCTGCCCGACGCGCTCGTGCGTAACACTTTCGAGCGCTACTGGCGCGACTTCCTCGCCCGCCGCGACAGCGGCCAGCCGTGGGACGCCTACACACCCTACGAGTGGCGCACGGTCGGCAGCCTGGTGCGCCTCGGCGAGCGCGAACGGGCCTTGCAGGCGATGGATTTTTTCTACCGCGACCGCCGCCCGGCCGGCTGGAACCAGTGGGCCGAGGTGGTGGGCCGCGACCCGCGCGCGCCGCGTTTTCTGGGCGACATGCCCCACGGCTGGGTCGCGTCGGACCAGATCCGCGCGGTGCTCGACCTGTTCGCTTACGAGCACGAAGGCGAGCGCGCGCTGGTGCTGGCCGCCGGCGTGCCGATGGCCTGGTTCGGTGGCCCCGGCCTCACCCTGCACGAACTGCGCACACCGTATGGCCGCCTGAGCTGGCAGGCGCGCTCGCGCACGGCCGGCGGGCGCCAGCAGATCGAGTTCGAGGTGCAGGCGCTGCGCACGCAGCCGCCCGGTGGCATCGTGCTGCGCGGTCCGTGGCCGAAGGCCTCGCGCGTCTGGGTCGATGGTCGTGCGCTGAGCGGAGCGGCCGACAACATCCCGCTGCTGCGCACGCCGGCCAGGGTGCGCATCGAACTGCCATCAGCGAGATGAACACGCCATGAAACAGACCATGAACAGCCGACGCCGTTTTCTCGGCCAGACCACCGCGATCGGCGTCGCCGTCGCCTTGCCCGGCTGCGCCGTGCGCGTGCCGCTGGCCAGCGGCGAGCACGTGCAGAGCTTCAGCGGCGTGGTCAGCAAGCGTGTCTCGCTGCGCTACTTGATGTGGGTGCCCGAGTCTGCGAGCCGGCCGGCCGGCGGCTGGCCGCTCGTGATCTTTCTGCACGGCTCGGGCGAGCGTGGCAGCGACCTGGCGCGCGTCAAGGTGCACGGCCCGCCGAAGTACGCGGCAGCGGGCCGGCCGTTCCCGTTCATCCTGGTTGCGCCGCAAGTCCCCGAAGGCATGGCCTGGGACAGCGACGGTCTCGAAGCGCTGCGCGCCGACCTGGTCGCGCGGCTGCCGATCGACCCCGCGCGCGTCGTGCTCACCGGCATGAGCATGGGCGGCTACGGCACCTGGAACTACGCCGTCGACTACCCGGATCGGCTCGCCGCCATCGCCCCGGTCTGCGGCTCGGGCGACAGCGACCGCGCCGAGCGCATCGTGCACCTGCCGGTCTGGGCTTTTCATGGCGCGTTGGACGACGTGGTCTCGCCGGCCGGTGACAAGGAGATGGTGGCTGCGTTGAACGCGGCCGGCGGCCGCGCGAAGTTCACGCTCTACTCCGACGTGGGCCACAACGCCTGGGATCCGGCTTATGCAGACCCGGCGCTGTACGCATGGCTGCTGGCGCAGCGGCGCGGGCAGGCGGCGCGCGACTGATCGTGCGGGACTGACTGCAGCAGTGCTCAAGTCGGCGCTGGCTTGGCCGATATACCGGCAGAGCACCACCCGACCCGAGCCCACTCCATGCCCCGCCTCGCCCTCACTGTCATCGTATTTGCCACGGCCTTGCTGGCGGGTTGTGACGTGGTCGTCGGCGCGCTCGGCATCGAGTCGCCCGAAAAAGTGGCGGCCGTGCGCGAGGCCGACGGCAAGGCCATCGGCGGCGCCTGCCGCCACGCCGGCCGAGCCATCGAAGACTGCTACGCGCTCAACAAGAAAGCCGAGAAGGCCTCGGTCTTCGCCGGCTGGCGCGACATGAACGACTACATGCGCGAGAACAAGATCGAGCCGGTGCCCCCGCAGCTCGCGACCCAGGTCGCGAACGCCGGTGGCAAAGCTGCGGTGGTCGATGCCGAGCCCGCGAAACCGGCGGCGGCTAGCGACAAACCCGCCGCCAAACCCAGCCCCGAAGGCGGCAAGCCCGCCAAGCGCGAGAGCGCCAAAGCGCACGACTCCTGAGCGGCGGCGCCGGGCCGGCGGTGCCCGCCTGTCGCACGCTGCTGCAGTTCGTCGCTCGGCGGGTGACACAGCGCTGGTGCGCGGGCACATTGATGGCTTCTCCATCCCCGAGGGGACATCGAATGAAGCCGCTTTCTCAACCACGGACGCGCCACCTGCGCTTCATGTTCGTTGCCGCCGCGGTGCTCGCCGCCGCCAGCCTGCCCGCCCACTCGGCCGAGTCCGGCTCGCTGCTTCAGCGCATCGGCCTCGTCGGCCTGCAAGGCTCGGGCAAGCTGCAGACCGAGCCACGCGCGGTCGACGGCTTCTCTGCCATCGAGCTGCACGGGTCGATGAATCTCGTGTTGCGCCAGAGCGCGCGCGAAGCCGTGGAGCTTCGGGCCGACGACAACCTGCTGGCGCTGGTCGAAACCCGTGTCGTCAGCCGCTCGGGTGTGCCGACGCTGCAGGTCCGCACCCGTGATGGCGCCAGCTATTCGTCGCGCAACCCGATCACGGTGACGGTCGACGTGGTGACGCTGTCGGCACTGTCGGTGCGGGGCTCCGGCAACGTGTCGGGCGAGGGTCTCAAGGCGCCGGCGCTGAAGATCGTGCTCGCCGGGTCGAGCGACGTGAAGTTGCAGAAGCTGAGCCTGGACGAGGCCAGCCTGAAGATCTCGGGCAGCGGCAACGCCGAGCTCTCGGGCAAGGCCACACGCCTGAGCCTGTCGATCTCGGGCAGTGGCGACATCAACACCCGCGAGCTCGAAGCCGACGAGGTCAGTGTCAGCATCGCCGGCAGCGGCGGGGCCAGCGTCAATGCCCGCAAGGCGCTGGGTGTGTCGATCGCCGGCAGCGGCAGCGTCGACTACGTGGGCGACGCGACCGTGAAAACATCGGTTGCCGGCAGCGGCCGGGTGAAGAAACGCTGAGCCGGTGCCTGCCTTGGCGCAGCGGCGCGCGGGGGCAAACGCCGGTGGCGAGCGGGAAAACCCGCAGACGGTGACAATCGCACACGATGAATTCGATCGGTGCCACGCTCCGCCACCCACAGTTCCGCCAGGGCGCGGCCGAGATGTCGGGCGTGTCGCTCGGCATCGCCGCTTGGGGCCTCGTGACCGGCGTGGCGATGGTCAAGAGCGGCCTGTCGGTGCCGATGGCGCTGATGATGAGCCTGATGGTCTTCGGCGGCAGCGTGCAGCTCGCCGCGATACCGCTGATGATGGTCGGCACGCCGGTCTGGGTGATCTGGGCCACGGCGCTGTGCGTGAACCTGCGCTTCGTGATCTTCAGCGCGCAGTGGCGGCCGTATTTCAAACGTTTCCCGCGCTGGCAGCGTCTGTCGCTCGGCTACTTCTGCGCCGACCTGAACTACGTGCTGTTCATGAAGCGTTTCAAGGAGCCGCGTGACGACGAGGGCCAGATCGAGTACTTCATCGGCGGCTCGCTGATGAACTGGTCGGCGTGGCAGATCCCTTCGGTCATCGGCATCGTGCTGGCCGATGTGATCCCGACGCATTGGGGCCTCGGTTTCGCCGGGGTGCTGGCCCTGCTCGGGCTGACCTACTCGCTGCTGTCGGACAAGGCAACGGCCTTCGCCGCCGTGGTGGCCGCCGGCGCTGCAGTGGCGGCTTTCGCGCTGCCGTTCCGCCTCTACATCGTGGTCGCGATTGCCGCGGCCGTGTGCGTGGGGCTGCTGATCGACGGCGGTGGTGATGCTGGCCAGCGCGTGCTGGCGCGCCTGCGCGGCCGCGGCAGCGAGCCGCCAAAGGGCCACGCCCGCCGGGAAGAAGCCGCCGCATGAGCGCGCCACTGAGCGGCCTGGAGGCCTTCATCACGATCGCCGGCCTGACCGGCATCACGGTGCTGACGCGCGCGTTCTTCCTGTTCTCGGACCGCGAACTGGTCTTGCCCGACTGGGTCCAGCGCGGCCTGCGTTATGCGCCGCTGGCCGCACTCGCGGCCGTGGTCGTGCCCGAGGTCGTGATGACACAAGGCCAGCTCATCGGCACCTGGCAAGACGCGCGGCTCTATGCCGTGCTCGCCTCGACGCTCTACTATTTCTGGCGCGGCGGCATTCTGGGCACGATCGTCAGCGGCATGGTGGTGCTGGTGCCTCTCAAACTGATACTCGGCTGGTAACCCGCTCGTTACCGCGGGCGTGGATATGTGCCCGGCGGGCCGGCCGGCGTGCCTAGAATCGGCGCCTTGTCAGCTCACCGCCGCGCCCTGCCATGAACGTGCTCCGATTCGAAGACCTCATCGCTCAAGGGCGCGTCGCCGGCCAGCGCGTTTTCATCCGCGCCGATCTCAACGTGCCGCTCGACGCCGCCGGCCACATCACAGAAGACACGCGGGTGCGCGCTTCGATCCCGTGCATCGAGATGGCGTTGAAGGCGGGGGCTGCGGTGATGGTCACGTCGCATCTGGGCCGGCCGACCGAAGGTGAATTCAAGCCGGAGGATTCGCTCGCGCCGGTTGCCAAACGCTTGAGTGAATTGCTCGGCCGCGAGGTGCCGCTGATCGCGAACTGGGTCGACGGCGCGAAGGTCGCGCCGGGCCAGGTCGTGCTGCTCGAAAACTGCCGCGTCAACAAGGGCGAGAAGAAAAACGACGAAGCCCTGTCGCGAAAAATGGCGGCGCTGTGCGACATCTTCGTGCACGACGCCTTTGGCACCGCGCACCGCGCCGAAGCCTCGACCTACGGCATCGCGCAGTACGCCAAGGTCGCGTGTGCCGGCCCGCTGCTCGCAGCCGAGATCGACGCCACGACCAAGGCACTGGCGAACCCGAAACGGCCGCTGGTCGCCATCGTCGCGGGCAGCAAGGTCTCGACCAAGTTGAGCATTCTGCAAAGCTTGGCGAGCAAGGTCGACCAGCTGATCGTCGGTGGTGGCATCGCCAACACCTTCATGCTCGCGGCAGGCTTGCCGATCGGCAAGAGCCTGGCCGAAGCCACACTGGTCGACGACGCCAGGGCCGTGATCGCGGCGATGAAGGCGCGCGGCGCGGCGGTGCCGATCCCGACCGACGTGGTGACCGCGAAGGAGTTCAAGGCCGACGCGGTCGCGACCGTGAAGGCCGCGGCAGATGTCGCGCCCGACGACCTGATCCTCGACATCGGCCCCGAGACCGCGAAGCTGCTCGCCGCGCAGCTGATGAAAGCCGGCACCATCGTCTGGAACGGCCCGGTCGGCGTGTTCGAGTTCGATGCTTTCGCGGGTGGGACCGAAGCCATCGCGCGCGCGATCGCTTCGTCGCCGGCGTTCAGCATCGCCGGCGGCGGCGACACGCTCGCCGCCATCGCCAAGTACGGCATCGAGAAAGCGATCGGCTACATCTCGACCGGCGGCGGCGCCTTTCTCGAGGTGC
>JANYFX010000403.1 GCA_025359585.1 Rhizobacter sp.
GATTAGTCCCATACCGTTTTTTCTTTTATGCTGGGGACCAACGGTTGACGCTTCGTAGAATTGAAGCTGTTGTGTTAGAAAATAAAGATATCCTAATCAAGGCTTGGTATGACTATTTCGGCGATTGAATTGAAGAATGCAATGGCCACCTTGGTGACCACCAGCGACGATGGGATTAGTGTCGATCTTTCTGATGGACGCTCCATTACAGTTCCGATTGCCTAGGAGCACAAACAATGGCAGGAAAATTGACGCTGCCTAAATTGTCTGATGCCAGTAACGCATTGGAGCCGTTTGTGAATGAGCAATGATGGAAATTCATCACGAAAAGCATCCTCAAATGTATGTTGATAATTTGAACAAAGCACTGACGGAGTATGGGGAACTGGCGGCGCAGCCGTTAGAGGTTTTGTTGAAGGACTTGAACAAATTGTCAGAGTCCATTCGTACTGCGGTTCGCAATTCTGGGGGCGGCCATGCGAATCATTCTTTGTTCTGGCAGACGCCATGGCCAATTCGGCATTTTCGTGTCCGCAAAATAGTTGCTGTACTTTAACGATATAATGCCCAACTATGAGCTTCAGATTAATTTCGCTCGCCCTGGTTGGCGCAGCGGCACTCTTTGCGCAGAATGCGACCGAAGCAGGGAAGTTCACTGTCGAACATCCGACGCTTCTCAATCTCGGTTTTGAGTGGGCGATCAACGGAGATGCCAATCGCAATGCGAGCGTGGCGGTTACGTTTCGAGCCACTGGGGAAACGGCATGGCGGCCAGCGTTGCCGCTGGTGCGCATCGGTGGGGAAAATATTTACCGGCGCCGCGAAAATTTGGATTACACCGTGCCCGATGGATTCGCTGGAAGCATTCTCAATTTGCAGCCGGGTACAGAATACGAATGCCGTTTTGTGTTGACTGACCCCGATGGTTCCAGTGGGATTACTACGCATACGGTGAAGGTGAAAACGCGGACAGAGCCGAAGGCATATGTTGGAGGCCGCACCTTGCATGTGTACATGCCTGAGTACAAGGGGCCGCGTCAGGAACCGAGTTTTACGAGTATTTTGCAGGCGTATTACGGCTCGGGGCTGGGCGACTGGAGTGTTGTGTGGGAGCGGCGCGCGCAAGCCGGCGATACAATTCTGGTGCATGCGGGGCTTTATAAACCGGAGCGTAATAACTATGTGGATCCGATGATGGCGCCGTTTGATGGGTCGATGTCGCTTACGCTGAAGGGCACAGCGGAAAAGCCAATTACGATTAAAGCGGCAGGCGATGGCGAGGTGATTTTCGATGGCGATGGCAACCATCGATTGTTTGATGTCATGGCCTCGCGCTACCACATCTTTGAGGGGCTGACTTTTCGCAATACCGATGTGGGGATTTTTGCCGGGCAGAAGGAAGTGCTTGGGGCGGTCGGTTTGACGGTGAAAAATTGCCGCTTTGAAGGGGTTGGATTTGCGGTGTGGACCGAGTATGCCGGATCGAGCGACTTTTACATTGCCGATAATTTGATCCTGGGCCGGGAAGACCGCTTCCGTTTGATTGGTTGGACGGGGCCGCTGTGGGCCAGCGCGGGCAACTATGGATCGCACGGTTTGAAGAGTTACTACGCGATCAAAGTGTATGGGCCGGGGCATGTAATTGCGCACAATTCGATCGCCTATTTCCACGATGCAATTGGGATTTCAACTTATGGAACGCCGGAAAAAGATCCGGAATTGCAGGCCTCTTCGATTGATATTTATAACAACGATATGCACATGTCGAACGATGATTTTATTGAAACCGATGGGGGTGTGCATAATGTGCGGGTGTTTCAAAATCGGGGAGTAAATGCGGCGCAAGGCGGGTATAGTTCGCAGCCAGTGTTTGGCGGGCCGATCTACTTTTACCGCAACCTGCTTTACAACGTGCCCAGCGGTGTGGCGTTCAAGTTTTCCGCAAAGCCGGCGGGGCTATTTGTTTATCACAACACCATTATTGGAGAGCATGTGATTCGCGATCCATCGTCGAATATGCACTATCGTAATAATTTGTTTTTAGGGCGCGATACGCCGGACCGAGGGATAATGGCATGGGCGAATGCGACCGAAGCCTATAGCAGCG
>JANYFX010000487.1 GCA_025359585.1 Rhizobacter sp.
TTGCGGACGCTCGCTACCGCGCCTTTGTCTGTATTTGGAGAAGGGTGAGGTCGATGGAACACTCGCACTTCTTCAAACAAGATCACAGCGACACGACTACCTTCTCGCTCGCTGACTTCGGCGCCCAGTTCTACGAACAGCGCTTCAATATCGCGCCACTGGACGTTTCCACTCGTAGGTCGAGCGAAGATCAGTTCGAGAGTGCGTTGGTGCTTCCGCTTCATGCAGAAATAGTACTATGATCGGGTACTGGATTGCCAACCAAACTTGCCCTGAGACGGCTAACGTTTGACATGAGGGGTGACCAAAAGGCGCAGCCTTTTGGGCATCCCCTCGATGGAAGGGTTAGGCCCCAGCCGAGCACGAGCTTGCCCGCCTATGCTTTGAATGTGAGCTCTAGTTCGACCGCTACAGAATTGAAGCATGAATCTCCGCGTTTGCGGCCCTTCGGAGTTCCTTCGTGACCTCGGCAGTTGAGCGTTACGTCGTATTTGGTCTTCTGCTCGTGCTCAAGTGTGATGAGGATGGCGCCCAGATCAAAGCCGCCTTGCTGGCACTTTGGGTTGAGGCAGCGAATTTCCTTTGGAATTGAGTGTTCGGTGAACTCTTGGACCTGCTGCCAGGTTTGCGGCACTTCCCCTTCGTGCCGTACCGTTGCATGAAGGCTTTGTATGCTCGGGTACGCCTGAGTGAACGACGCTACGGTTCCGAGAAATTGCTTCTGGGCTGCCACAGTACTCTTCTCCTGGGGCCTAACGTTTGACATGAGGGGTGCACAAAAGGCGCAGCCTTTTGGGCATCCCCTCGATGGAAGGGTTAGACGGCACCCGACACTGCACGCTCATGACTTTCCCTCGCGTTTCAGTATTGCCTTTGTGTCTTCGAATCCGATTGGTGCGGATGTGTGCTCGTGCACGATGCGTAGAACGTGACCACGGGACTTGAGCACCCAAGTGATACGGTTCTGCATTGCCCGAAGCTCTTGGCCTTGAGCCGAGAAGGCAGCGTATCTTGCGAAGGCGCTCATTGTGGCGAAGCTCGGTTCGGCAATGACTTTCACGTCGTCGAACGTGACTCTGACGGTCTCGGTGTCAAGCGAGGAGAACCAGCCTTCTACGGCGATTCTCCAAGCCGCTGCCCCTTCGTATGACCAGATTCCCCAGGTGTCGAACACCCTGACCCCGGGGTCGTAGAGGTGCATGAACGTTTCGGCGTTCTTGGCCAGGACGGCTGACTTGTAGGTGTCAAGCGCCTTTAGCACTTGCTTCTCGGGGTCATTCACGATGGCACTCCACGTGTTGATCGAATGGGCTTGGCTTGTGCCGTCTAACGCTTGACATGAGGGGTGCACAAAAGGCGGAGCCTTTTGGGCATCCCCTCGATGGAAGGGTTAGACGACACTTTAGCCACGCCGCCACCACGACTTTGACCGCTTGTACCGAGCTAAAGGTATTTCTTCGGGGTCAAGTTGAGACGGATCTACTAAGCCTTCTAGCTGGTAGCCAAAGAGCTCAAGCAAGGCAGCCTCGCCCAATTCGAGCGGGTGAAAGGTCAACGGATAGGCGGGCTCTTCATCCTCTGGATCGACTGCGGGGTGTTCACCTGACCAATAGGATTCCTCGAACGGGAGTCTGTTCCCAAGGTCTTCGATGACACCACTGTCTGGAGAAAGGCTAAGAGACCGCTGAAGCTTACCGTCTTCCCATATCGCGTAGGCAAACCAATCGACAACGCTGTGCATGGCGTGCAGATAGATCGTGTGTCCCGGTGAGGACTCAAGAAAGTGTGCCGGCAATTTGGAGGGGCGATCGATCCCGAACTCCTTCGCTGCGACTATCGACAGACCTGGGTAGCAACCAATAGCCAGTTCGTTGTCGGGTGGACAAGTAAAGGACAGCGTCCCATCTGAGAGCGGTTCGAGCTTCTCGGACGGGAAGAGCTTCTTCGCAAGTGCGGCAGTAGCCGCGCGATCCAGTTCCGGCTTCGACCGAAGTATTTCTTTCGCGCTCCCGTCGGAGCCGATGAGCATCCACGTCTTTGCACCCATAGGACGTTCTCGAAGGAGTTGTGTTGTCTAACGTTTGACATGAGGGGTGACTAAAAGGCGCAGCCTTTTAGGCATCCCCTCGATGGAAGGGTTAGGCGTCGCTTGGCACAGGACAACGAGGGAATTGTTCATAGCATTGGCGCAATCAGCGCCGCCGGCGCTTTCCAGGAACTCCAACGTACCCGTCGGTGGATAGCCTGCCATCAGCGCTTTCGACGGTCACTGTGAAGTGCCGTCCGTAGACGGGGTCAGTTCCATACCGTGTTTCGAGTCTCGCGAAAGCTGCAGCTTCGATTCCGTGTTTCGCACAAAGCTCGGGTAACGCATCTCGGTAGAGGCAAATGGCTTCTCGAAAGCTGGCTGACACCGTGGTGGCTTTGGTAGAGCCTCCCAGGAAGTCGACCACGACAAAGCCTTCTGGCTCACCAGCAGCCTCGGCGAAAACATTCATCTCGTAGTGACCGATTAACAGCCCGATGCCGCTTGCGAACGAGTCTGCAATGTTATGACCGACCGACTTGAGTTCTCCGAGTTTCATGTGATGGGTGCAGTGAAGCAAGAAGTCTGGCGACGCCTAACGTTTGACATGAGGGGTGACCGAAAGGCGCAGCCTTTTGGGCATCCCCTCGATGGAAGGGTTAGGCGTCACTATGCAGCTATGACTAGAGCAGGTGAAAACCAAGAGCCGCGATTGCAAGTAGGACGGCCAAGATGCCCACCAGCCAGATGCCGCCACCAAGAACCACCTTTCCGAGATGTCTGCCGCTGGTAAACGGGCTGATAGCAACCGCGCCGGCCAGCGCCAAAAGTGGATAGGCCAATGCCGTCCACCACCCCAGCACAGCTGCCAGAACGAAGCAATCAGCGACGGCCACAAGAAGGGCGGGAACAGCGAAGCGCTTTACGAACGGGGCTTCAAAGTTGACCTTCAGTGTTGGCCAAAATGCGCCCAGCGCGATGGCGGATAGCACGGCAAGAGTGACAGAGGCTGCAGGCACTTGGTGCGATCGAGTTTTGGAACTGGAAGAGTATCGACTAATCGGTGCTGGGCTCGGCATCTTGGCTCGAGATGAGAGCGGTCGATTTGTGACGCCTAACGTTTGACATGAGGGGTGACCGAAAG
>JANYFX010000507.1 GCA_025359585.1 Rhizobacter sp.
ATCAGCACCACGCTCTTGGGCGGCAGACCGCGCAGCGTCGCGAGCATCTCGTCGAACCTGAGGCCGCCGGTTTGCGCGTCGTAGTAGGGGTAGGTGTTGACCGTGAGGCCCGCGCCTTCGAACATCGCGCGGTGGTTGTCCCAGGTCGGATCGCTTACCCAGACCTGGCTGCCCTTGAAGTGGCTGGCGAGGAAATCGGCGCCCACTTTGAGGCCGCCGCTGGAGCCGACCGACTGGATCGTCGCCACGCGGCCCGACGTGACCGCCTCGTGCCCGGCGCCGAACAGCAGCTGCTGCACCGCGCTGCGAAAGTTCGCCGCGCCTTCGATCGGCAGGTAAGGCTTCGGGCCGCCTTTGGCCACCACCAGCGCTTCGGCGCGCTTGACCGAGCTCATCACCGGAATGCGCCCGGCGTCGTCGAAGTAGATGCCGATCGACAGGTTGATCTTGTTCGGGCGCGGGTCCTTGTGGAAGTCTTCGTTCAGGCTCAGGATCGGGTCGCCGGCGAACGGGGGAATGTGCTTGAACATGGTGTGATGCGTGTGCGTGAACTCAGGCCGCGAGCGCAGCCTCGATGTCCTTGGTGATCGACTCGGGCTTGTCGGTCGGTGCATAACGCTTGATCACCTTGCCGTCCTTGCCGACCAGAAACTTGGTGAAGTTCCACTTGATGCCGGTCGTGCCGAGCAGGCCCGGCGCCTCCTTGGTGAGCCATTTGAACAGCGGGTGCGCCTGAGCCCCGTTGACCTCGACCTTCTCCATCATCGGAAAGCTCACGCCGTAGTTCATCTCGCAGAACGACGCGATCTCGTCGTTGCTGCCCGGATCCTGTTTGCCGAATTCGTTGCTCGGGAAACCCATCACCACCAGGCCCTTGCCGGCGTAGGTCTTCCACAGCGCCTCGAGCCCGCCGAACTGCGGCGTGAAACCGCAGGCGCTGGCGGTGTTGACGATCAGCAGCACCTTGCCACGCTGGGTGGAAAGACTCGCTGTCTTGCCTTCGATCGACACGGCCTCGAAGTCGTAGACGCTGGTCGGTGCGGCGCTGGAGTTTTGGGCCATGGCTGTCTCTTCGAAGTCGCGGGGATGTGCAATCCTAACGCCGAGTGCACAACCCCCAGAGAGTGTTCTTGACGCGGCCACGCTCAGCGCAGAACATGCCTGCGGGCCGGCGCACGGTGCGCCCGCGATCCACCGACGCCGATGCCTGTTGTTCCCAAGCCGCCGTACCAAGTTGCCCTCGAAGGTTTCAGCGCCTTCGAGCGCGCCGCGATGGCGTCGTTCTTCCGGCTCGCCGACCAGCGCTTGACGAGCTACGTGCAGGCCGACTCGTTGGCAGCGTGCGACCTGGTCGTGGCCGACGCCGACGCACCCGCCGTGGTCAGAGCGGTGCTGGCGGCAGGGCGTGTCGACGACACCGTTTTTGTCGGTGCGAACCCGCCACCCGGCAGCCTGGGCAGCCTGCCACGGCCGGTCGACCCGCTCCAGATCGTGCGTGAGCTCGACGCGCTGGTCGCCCTGCGCCACCCCGAGCCACACGACAGCGGCCCCATTTCCTTGCTACCGGAAGAAGACATCTTGCCCGACGACCTCGATCTCGACCTGTCCCTGGCCGCCGGCCCCGACGCCCCGACCAGGCGCGGCCGCGCCCGCGTGCCCACCACCGCGCAGTTCAGCGGTGGCGGGCGCGACGTGCTGGTGGTCGACGACAGCGCTATCGCACGCAAGTTTCTCAAACTCCGGCTGGAGCAGCTGGGCTACCGCGTTCAGCAAGCGAGCGACGGCGAGCAAGCTCTCGAGATGATCACCCACCACGCTTTCGCGCTCGTGTTCGTCGACATGGTGCTCGGCCCGGCCAACAGCGTCGACGGCCTTCAGGTCTGCCAGTTCGCCAAGCAGCGGCCGGCCTTCGGCGCGACCAGCACACCCGGCGTCGTGGTCGTCACCGGCCAGACCAGCTCGACGCACCGGGTGCGCGCTTCGCTCGCCGGCTGCGACGGTTTTCTGACCAAGCCGCTGATCGAAGCCGAGTTCATCGCGACGCTGAACAAGACCGACCCGCTGTTCAGGTCGGAGCAGCCCACCGGCTTCGGCTGAAGGCGCCGCCCTTCAGTGCGGCTCCAGCGCCGCGAGCAGCGCCGCCAGCAGGATCAGGCCGCCGCCGAGCAGCGCCTGCGTGCTCAGCTGCGCACTGCCCAGCGCCAATGCCGAGCCCGAGGCAAACACCACCTCGGTCAGCATCACGACCGAAGTCACGTTCGCCGGCAAGCGCCCGGCGCCGTACTGCAGCGCCAGGTTGCCCACACCGAACAGCGCGGCCATCAGCAGCACTGGAAGCAGCCACGCCAGCGCTGGCGCGGGCGGCAAGGGCACGGCGCCTTGCAAGCCGAACGCGATCCCGGCCGACACCAGCGCGCCACCGACGAACATCGCCAGCGCCCGGCCTTCTTCGGGCCGGTGGGCTTCGCGCCGGAGCATCACGTTGTTGAGCGCGAACGCAAAACCGCCGACCACCCCCAGCCAATCGGCCAGCGAGCGTGGCAGCGGCAAGGCTTCGATGCCAGCGCCGGCCGGCCACAAGACGACGGCCGCCCCGGCCACGCCGAGCAGCACCCGCAGCGCCGCGGCGCGCGTGATCGGCTCGTGCAGCAGCACCCGGGCGAGCAGCACCGCCCACACCGGCATCAGGTAGAATAGCAGGATCACGCGCACCACGTCGCCGATCACCATCGCCCAATTGAAGGTGGCGTTGGTCGTGCCGGCGGCGAGCACCAGCAGCCACAGCGCGGGCGTGCGCAGCACCTGCGCCACGGAACGCGGCCAGGCCAGCACGATCACCAGAACCACCGCGGCGTAGACCAGCGCCGTGGTCCACAACGGGTGCAGGCCGAGCGACTCGAAGTGGCGCAGCGGCCACCATGAGGTGCCCCAGACCAGCGCGTTCAGGCACAGCGCGAGCGCGGGCAGCGCGCGCGAAGGCGTTGCGGCGAGTGTTTGTGTCATCGGCCGGCGCCTTGCGCCTTAACTTCGCGGCGCGAAGTCAGCCCACGACGCAAACATCGAGCGCGGCGCGCTCAATGTTTGTCACTGCGTGCGATCGCCAGCAAATGGTCGAGCTCTTCGCGGTACTTCACGCAGTTCGACTTGTGCCAGCGCTGCACCAGCCACATCGTGAAGGCCACGACGCCGCCGAACAAGGCGATCGCGGTGAAGGCCGACAGTCCGAACTTGGTCATGCCGGTGTAGAAAGCGCCCAAGCCGAGGATGCAGGCCTGCTCGTTGAAGTTCTGCACCGCGATCGAACGGCCCGCACCCATCAGGTTGGCGCCGCGGTGCTGCAGCAGCGCATTCATCGGCACCACCATGTAGCCGCCGATCGCACCCAGCAGGATCAGGAACGGCGCCGCCACCCAGGCGTTGGTGATCACGTTCAGCCCGATCACCAGCAGGCCGAGCGCGATGCCGAGCGGGATCACGGTGGTCGCCTGGTCCAGCCGCATGCGCATCGAAGCGACGATCGCACCGGCCGCCGTGCCGACCACCACCACCGCCACGAGAGAGGTCGCCTGCGTGGTCGTGTAGCCGAGCGCGGCCGTGGCCCAGGCGAAGACGATGATGCGCAGGTTGCCGGAAACACCCCAGAACAGCGTGGTCGTGGCGAGCGAGATCTGGCCGAGTTTGTCGGTCCACAGGCGCGCGTTGCAGCTGGAGAAGTCACGCACCAGGCCTGCCACGCCGTGCGCCAGCGGCTGCAGCGGTGCGTCGGTGCGCGGAATGCGCAGGTTGAACAGCGCCGCCACCACGTACAGGAACACGATCAGCGAGATCGCCGACTCGGGCGCGGTGGTGATGCCGGTGTCGATCATCGGCAAGTCGAACGAGAGCAGTTGGCGGGAGACCACCGGCCCGATCAGCTGCCCGCCGAGCGCGATGCCCAGAATGATCGACATGATCGTCAGGCCCTCGATCCAGCCGTTGGCCTTGACGAGCTGCGAGTTCGGCAGCAATTCGGTCAGGATGCCGTACTTGGCCGGCGAGTAGGCGGCCGCGCCGAGCCCGACGATGGCGTAGGCCACCAGCGGGTGGCCGCCGAACAGCATCATCAGGCAGCCCACCACCTTGATGCCGTTCGAATAGAACATCACGGTGCCCTTGGGCACGGCATCGGCAAAGGCCCCGAGGAAGGGCGCGAGGATCACGTAGAACAACGCGAACATCGGGCCCAGCGCCGGGATGTGCCACGACGGCGCGTTCGTCGTCTTGAGCATCTCGATCGCGGCCACGAGCAACGCGTTGTCTGCCAGCGAGCTGAAGAACTGCGCCGACATGATGGTGTAAAAACCTTTTTTCATTCTCTCCAACGGCGGCGTGTCGGGCGGCGTTCTTGTGTCCGCTTGTGTCTCCTAGCGGCGGCGTTATAGCACGCGCCCCTCGGGCCGAGCGCGCAGCGGCACCCCGGAGATGGGTGGCAAGCGCAGCGGCGGCTGGCAGAATTGGCCACATGCCACGCCCCGTCGAAGCCCTGATCCACAGCGATGCGCTCGCGCACAACCTGCGCCGGGCGCGTGTGTCGGCACCCGACGCCAAGGTCTGGGCCGTCGTCAAGGCCAATGCCTACGGGCACGGCATCGAACACGCTTTTGCCGGCCTGAAAGGGGCGGACGGCTTTGCGTTGCTCGACCTCAAGGAAGCAGAACGTGTGCGCGCGCTCGGCTGGCGCGGCCCGATTCTTTTGCTCGAAGGCTGCTTCGAAGTGCGCGACCTGGAGGCCTGCTCGCGCCTGAACCTGTGGCACACCGTGCACCACGAAGCGCAGATCGACATGCTCGCAGCGCACAAGACGCACACACCGCACCAGGTGTTCCTGAAGATGAACAGCGGCATGAACCGGCTCGGCTTTCGGCCCGCCGCTTATCAACACGCGTGGCGTCGGCTGAGTGGCCTGACGCAAGTCGAAAGCATCGTGCTGATGACGCACCTGTCCGACGCCGACGGCGCGCGTGGCATCGCGCACCAACTCGCCTTGTTCGAAGCCACGACGCAGGGCCTGTCCGGCGAACGCACGCTCGCCAACAGCGCGGCCACGCTGCGCTTCGCGGCGCAGCAGGACACGGTGCGCGCCGACTGGGTGCGCCCCGGCATCATGGTCTACGGCTCGTCGCCCGATTACCCGCAGCGTGGCATTGCCGACTGGGATCTGCAGCCCACCATGAGCCTGCGCGCGCAGATCATCGCCACCCAGGACCTGAAGGCCGGGGAGCAGGTCGGCTACGGCAGCCGCTTCACCGCCGAGCGCGACATGCGCCTCGGTGTGGTCGCCTGCGGTTATGCCGACGGTTACCCGCGCGTCGTGCCCGACGGCACGCCGGTGCTCGTGAACGACGTGCGCACGCGGCTGGTCGGGCGCGTGTCGATGGACATGATCACGGTCGACCTCACGCCAGTACCGGAAGCCGGCGTGGGCAGCGTCGCCACGCTGTGGGGCATGAGCCCGGGCGGCGCGGTGTTGCCGATCGACGAAATCGCGCTGGCCGCCGGCACCATCGGCTACGAGCTGATGTGCGCGCTCGCGCCGCGGGTGCCAACGCGCGCGGTGTGAAACCCAGAGCCAGTCAGCGCCATGCCCGTCATCCCCGAAAACGAAGTCGAGTTCACCGCGATCCGCGCACAGGGCGCGGGCG